>JBLMYN010000084.1:0-3478 GCA_050258305.1 Actinomycetota bacterium | reverse complement strand
ATGTTGATCACTCCCAGGGCCTCAAGTTTGCCCGCCATGTGGCTTAGTTCGAGACGGTTGTTGCCAACAGTAATGTTTACAGGAGTGCTGGATCCGCTGATGGTTGCGACAATGGGACTGGCAATCGTAACCTCAAACGACAGGACTTTGTCCGCTGGGGCATCTCCGATGCGGAGCTGCGTCGATGTAGTACCAACCGGAGTTGGTGTTGGTGTGGGCGACAGCGTGGCACTGCTGTGGCCGCCACAACCGGCGGTGAACACCAGAACCAGGAGAACCGCGGCAGCCAGCACAGCGCGCGTCACTGCCTGCGAGGAAAAACGAGAGCCATTGGGAATGTTCATGGGATTTCTGCTCCTTCGAAGGACTGAAAAAGGAGTTTGGGGTTGAGATCAGTCCAAGGGCCAGCTTCCGTCACGCGCGGTTGTTTTTGATGTGACTGCGGTCACCTGGAGGTGTGAGGGCCACAGGTTAGAGAACTTTCAGAAACAGAAAGATGCGCCTGGCAGGCCCGGACCTGTAAGAGACCGATGCTTCTGAAATTGACTCCCATGCTCCCCTTGGGCATAATGGATGTTGTCCGAACGAACGTTCGGTAGTAGATTTGCATCTGAGCAAATATGGCCCTGGAGACTGCTGAAACCCGGCCCACCGCCACGCCACTCACCGTGCGGCGCAGCGCCAATGGGCGCAAGCCGGCGAATGAGACCGTGGACAGCCGTTTTGACCGGCAACTGGCGCGCGTGCTGGAGCACGCGGCGCGGATCTTCTGCGAAAAGGGCTATGAAGGGGCCTCGATGCGCGATCTGTCGCGCGCCTCGGGAATGTCACTGGCGGGCCTCTACCATTATTTCGACTCGAAGGAAGAACTGCTGTACCTGATCCAGAAGCATACCTTCCGCAGCATTATTGAAAATTTGCGGGGACGGCTGGGCGCATCCACGGACCCGGAGGAGCGGGTGCGCATCTTTGTGGAGAACCATCTTGAGTACTTTCTGGCCAACAAGGAAGCCATGAAGGTGCTCGCGCATGAAGATGAGACCCTGAAGGACGCGCGCGGCGCCGAAGTGCGGGCCATCAAGCGCGAGTACTACCGCATCTGCTACGACCTTCTGGAAGATTTAAAGCGAACGCAGGGATTGCGGTATTCCGGGCGGCTCGCGGTGCTGAGCCTGTTCGGCATGATGAACTGGTTTTATACCTGGCATAACCCGCGCATCGATGCCAACGCCAAAGCGCTGGCGGAAGAGATGAGCGGCATCTTTTTGTACGGCGTCCTGCCCCGCGAAAAAAGTAAGCGCAAAACAACCCAGGCCAAACCCTGAGGCGCAGCAAGCGACGGCTGGAATTTCAAGAATTTGAGAATCAAAGGAGCGAGTAGAACCATGGCCACCACTACGGCAACTGAAACCAAAACCCTGGTGAATTACCGCGTTGAAGATGGCGTGGCAGTCATCGAGTTGTGTGATCCCCCGGC
The DNA here is from genome assembly GCA_050258305.1 of Actinomycetota bacterium. Lineage (GTDB taxonomy): Bacteria > Acidobacteriota > Terriglobia > Terriglobales > Acidobacteriaceae > Angelobacter. The sequence goes on along the minus strand of JBLMYN010000084.1, from coordinate 2,001 downwards.
GAATACCTACACCTACGAGATGAACCGGCAACTCGACGATTGCATCCTGAAGGCGCGCATGGACAATGACGTGTACGTGATCCTGCTGACTGGCGCGGGCGACAAATTCTTTTCCGCGGGCGCCAACATCAAGATGCTCTCCAGTGTTGATCCCACATTCAAGTATTACTTCTGCCTGCACGCGAACGAGACGCTGCTGCGGCTGGAACATACGCCCAAGCTGGTGATCGCGGCCATCAACGGCCACTGCGTGGGCGGAGGCCTGGAGATCGCCATGGCCGCCGATATCCGCATCGCGCGCCGCGATGCCGGCAAGATCGGCCTGCCGGAGATCAACCTGGGCGTGCTCCCGGGCACCGGCGGAACGCAGCGCCTGAGCAGGCTCGTCGGGAAGAGCAAAGCCATTGAGCTGATGGTGACCGGCAACACCTTCACTTTTGAAGAGGCGAAGGAACTGGGCATCGTCAATGACATTTACGAGCGCGAGGGTTTCATGGAGAACGTGATGGAATACGCGCGCCAGTTCACGCCGCCGAACAAGGCCGCCAAAGCCGTGGGCAACATCAAGCGCAGCGTACAGACCGGCTGGGAGATCCCGCTGGAATCGGCGCTGGCGGTGGAGCGCGAACTGCAACAGCGGCTGTTCTCCAGCGAAGACGCCAAGGAAGGCCTGGCGGCTTACGTGGACAAGCGGCCCGCAACGTTTAAGGCGAAGTAGGTTTACTTCGAGTGGGTGGAGCAGGCCTTCAGGCCTGCGGTAAGGAAGTAAGTGGTTTGGCTTTAGCCTGTGCGGGTACCTCAGCGGCCAAAGCCACTGAGCTCGGCAGCTAACCGCAGGGCTAAAGCCATGCTCCTTCCCGGCAACCCTTAAAAGCGCGCCAGGGTTCGGCACAGTGCATAGATCGTTCGACGGGAGCATATATGCATTCAAGCTCGCTCAGAATGAAATGAAAAGATGACATGACAATTGACAACCGCATGAAAACGGCTGATTGGGTATGGGAAGCCGCGAAAATACTAGTGGCGGCTGGAGTGGTTGTATTCATTCTTGTGCCGTTTCGACTGGAAACCGCGTTTGTCAGGGACCTTTACCGCAACCAACCTGTTTTTTGTATCGGGCTATTGACTGCCGCAGCAGGTTTTGTAATTGCGACCGGCGTTCACGGCATGCAGGAACGGCGGAAAAAGAAAGTCGACAAAGCTGCCGCGGCGTCATACCGCGGCACGCTATAAAGCATCAGAAAGAAGGCCAAAAAATGTTGACGGCTACCAAAGCAAAAGTCGCGCCGGGAAAACTGCTGATCAACGGCCAATGGGTCGAAGGATCAGGCAAACCGTTTGACAGCGTCAACCCGGCAACGGGAGAAGGGCTCACGCAGATCGCGGAGGCCACTGCGAAAGACGTGGATCAGGCGGTCGCGGGGGCGCGCAAGGCCTTCGATGACGCAGCCGGGCCGTGGCGCAAAATGTCGGCCAGCGAGCGCGGCAGGATTCTCTGGCGCCTCGCCGACCTGATCGAGAAAAACATTGACGAGCTTGCCGAACTGGAAACGCTCGACAACGGTAAGCCGATCTTCGAATCCCGTTACGTAGACATGCCCATGGTGGTGGACGTGTTCCGGTATTACGCCGGATGGGCGACGAAGATCCACGGCGAGACGGTCAACACTTTTACCAACTCTTTCACCTACACGTTGCGCGAGCCCATCGGAGTGGTAGGCGCAATTGTCGCCTGGAACTTCCCGCTGCTGCTGGCGAGCTGGAAGCTGGGGCCGGCGCTGGCTTGCGGCAACTGCGTGGTCCTGAAGCCTGCGGAAGACACGTCTTTGACGGCGCTTCGTTTCGGCGAGTTGTGCATTGAAGCGGGATTGCCGGCGGGTGTGGTGAATATCGTTACCGGCGGGCCGGCTACGGGGCAGGCGCTGGTGAAGCACGCGGGCATCGACAAGGTCGCCTTCACGGGCTCGACGTCCGTGGGCAAGGAGATCATGCGGACTTCGG
>JBLMYN010000083.1:0-2696 GCA_050258305.1 Actinomycetota bacterium | reverse complement strand
GCCAGGATGAGCTGCGCGGTGGCAGGGAAAAGCGCTTCCGGCACACACGTTTCCCATGTGCAGTGTTCGCAGGAAGCGTAGCTATCGAGCTCCAGCCGTGAAATCGCCTCTGCACACGACGAAGCGCTCGTGATCAGCAAGAGTCGGGGTAACTTCTGTGTAGTCGAGCGTTCCACAGCACCCGCTTTCGTTCCGGTCCCTGCATTGATTTCGAGATTGAATCCCAGGCAGTTTGGACCAACGCCTGTTGTGGTGAATACTTATGCCGAAGACAAACAACGACACATTGCGCGGGAGATATGAAACTTAACACATTCTGTGCCCTGGTTTCTACTCCGCCTGTTCCTTGCATTTGGGTAGTGATAGTACGCGTGATTCCGTTGCAGCCGGTGTGAAATAAGTTGCAATGAAACGCGTAACACGAATGGGCCACGGGCGTTGCGCTCGCAAAGAGCTGCGATTTGCACACGCATGGCCTATAACTCGTTGATTCCGAGAAAGAAAATTGGGGTGGGTAGTGGGGGTCGAACCCACGACATCCAGAGCCACAGTCTGGCGTTCTGCCACTGAACTATACCCACCGTGAAGGGTAGACCCTTATTTTACACGATCATCAGTTCATTGAGCAGGCGCCGGGACCTCGCGGATCGCCGCATGCCCCGCACGGACTCGGCGCAGGAGCATTGCCGGATGACGTGTCAGTGGAGACAGCAAATTTAGAAATCTGTTGCTCCAGACGCTTGCTTTCGCACTTGGGACACCGCGGCTTCTGCTGGCCAAGCACAATGGCCTCAAACTTGTGATCGCATTCCTGGCAGACATATTCAAAGATCGGCATAAAAGTCATCTCGGCTACAATGATCTTTATCCATTATATATAGGTCTTTGTGCTCCACCCTTATGCCCCAAGTTCCCGACGACCAGGTTTTTGAGCCGTTTGTCCCCCGGCGGTTTCTCCGAAACCGGCACGTACAGACTCTGGCCGGCAACTTTCTGCCCCGCACAAATTGCCTGCCCGAGCCCGAGGAGCAGATCTTCCAGGTGGAAGAAGGGGTGCAGGTGCTCTGCCACTGCCATTGGCAGTCCGATCCGGAGCGCCACATGACAGCCGTCATTGTCCATGGGCTGGAAGGCTCAAGCTTGTCGCAGTATGTGATTGGCACAGGAAGCAAGGCATGGCTCGCCGGCATGAATGTAGTCCGCATGAACATGCGCAACTGCGGCGATACCGAGCGCCTCACTCCAACCCTGTATCACTCGGGCCTCTCGAGCGACGTTGCAACCGTCATCCGCCTTTTGATTGAGCAGAGACGGTTACGGCAAATTGCGGCAATCGGTTACTCTATGGGCGGCAATCTGGTTCTGAAGATGGCTGGCGATTGGGGCGCCCAGGCTCCTCCCGAACTGAAAGCTGTTGCGGCTGTCTCGCCGGCGGCCGATCTCGGCCCTTCTGCCGATGCCATGCATGAAGCCGCCAATCTGATTTATGAATGGAAGTTTCTGCTGAGCTTGATGCGCCGCTACAAGCGGAAAGCTGCGCTATTCCCAAACATATATAAAGAGGTTGCTCGTTTTCCAAGGAGCATTCGAGAGTTCGATGACGTGATCACCGCACGCTACTGCGGTTTCGCCGGCGCGCAGGACTATTACACACGGGCGGCAGCAGCGCGGGTGGTCGATCGCATTGCCGTTCCCACACTGATCATCCATGCCCAGGACGATCCCTTTATTCGGATTCTGCCTGAAACCAGGTCCAGGATGCTCGCGAATCCGAACATCAAATTCGTTGAAACGGCTCACGGCGGGCACTGTGCTTTTCTTTCTTCTCCTAACGGTCATGACGGCCGTTGGGCTGAGTTGCAGATCGTTTCTTTCTGTCGGCGCCATGGCTAGGGGCGTATCGACATTCAGCTGAATTCGGTTCTCCATGCCGCGGATCTTGAAGCTCTCTCGGAAAATAACTCCCTTGCAGACGGCCTTCAGAATGTGCCATCTCTCCGGCCTGCTGAGGTCCCCTGTGCTTCCTCCACTCGTCCGGCACTTCCACATGGGACGGTCCAATACTGGGCGAAGCGATGCCGCTGATACACCGTCGGCCTTACCTGGCGGGTTTGCCAAAGTGTTCGCCTAAAACCTCGAATAGTCAGCCTTGACGATCGCTATGGCTTCCTGCTGCGTATCTACTCCAGGGCGGTGATTCCAAGGCCGACCAGCGTGAATCACCCGGTCCTTTTGTTGGTCAATCCTGATGTTGCGATCCTCAGGTTGCAATCCTGAGGTTGCAATCCTGAGGTTGCAATCCTGAGGTTGCGATCCTGAGGCTCGTTCTGCGTCAGGGGCCGATCCTGCTTCAGACTCATTTTGCGTTGGATAAGACTATTTGCAGCAAGCCCTGATGTACTTGATAAAATCCAGACAGAGCCCGTAGCTCAGGTGGACAGAGCATCTGCCTTCTAAGCAGAGGGTCGCAGTTCTAAAACTAACGGCTCTGAGCAGGAATCTGTGATCGATCCTGACTAAACACGGGGTTTTGGAGTTTCAGCAACTCTGGGTACACTCTCGGCACGATGCGAGAGAACGACTGGACGAAAGGTATTGGATCTGCCGAAGTGCGGCGGGTATACCAGCATGAAGATCGACGAGCAGTCCAAAATGCTGAAGCTGTGAGTGCGGCGCAAGCGTGGGAACCGAAAGCT
>JBLMYN010000082.1:0-9716 GCA_050258305.1 Actinomycetota bacterium | reverse complement strand
CCGTTTGACTCCACTCAGGTGCTGCCCTCGTATGCGTATTTCACAGGGATTCTGGGCAGCGATCTTGCTGCCGGAGCCGCGGTCTCACTCTTCCTGGTGCCTTTGCTGGTAGTGATTGCTTACTTTATGCTGCGCGTCGCCCATCGCGCGGAGGTGGTCTGATGCCCAAATTGACCGCGCGCAAGATCGCCGGAAAGGCGCTGCACTGGACCATATTGATCGTTTTTACGGCTTTGCTGGCGTTTCCGTTTTACTGGATGCTCATCACGACGTTCAAGCAGAACAGCGATCTCTACGACCTGAACAACAATCCATTCATTTTTAACGCCAGGCCCACGCTCGAGCACCTGAGGTTCCTCTTTGGGCACACCATGTATTTGCGCTGGCTCGGCAACACTGCTCTGGTGGGAGTGATTGTGGTGGCAATCACGCTCCTCCTTGCGATTCCCGCCGCTTATGCCCTTACGCGGCTCACGGGCCGTTGGGGGGAGCGGCTGGGTGTTCTGATTTTTCTGACCTATCTGATTCCTCCTACACTGCTTTTCATCCCGCTGTCGCGCGTCATTGCCATTCTCGGCCTTCAGGACACGATCTGGTCTCTCGTAGTGGTTTACCCCAGCTTTACCGTGCCGTTTTCCATTTGGCTGTTGATGGGATTCTTTAAATCCATTCCCCGCGAACTGGAAGACGCGGCCATGGTGGATGGCCTCACTCGCTTCGGCGCCTTTTTGAAGATGGTGGTGCCCATTTCCGTTTCAGGGATTCTGACGGTAGTGATCTTTACTTTTACGCTTGTCACGCAGGAATTCGTTTACGCTTTGACGTTCATTTCACCGGAGCGGAACCAGATGGTCGGCGTTGGCATCCCCATTTTCCTGATCCGAGGCGATGTGTATTACTGGGGTTCTCTGATGGCGGCTTGCCTGATCGCCAGTCTCCCAATCGCGTTTCTCTACAATCTGTTCCTCGATCGCTTCATCGCGGGATTCACGGTGGGCGCGGTCAAGGGCTAACCGGGCACCATAAGCAGTATTAATTATCGTGATGTACGCTCACGTGATGCGCATCTGATTCGCCGTGGTCTTTACTTCGTGAGATGATCTGATTCTGAGAACGAGAGATGAGAGGAAACGCCGCCGGAATGGCGGCGTTTTCATTGGTTCCTGCTTTCATCTGACGCGGGTTGCAAGAAGCCGGGGCCCAAGTCGACCCATGGCGGGATTCTTCAAACACACCTGTTAGAATGTTCTGGACCACGTTGTACACGGCGCGGAGAGGTGCGTGAGTGGTTGAAACGAGCCGCCTCGAAAGCGGCCATACCTTAACGGGTATCGGGGGTTCGAATCCCTCCCTCTCCGCCATATACCATTCGCAGAAGCAGTTTTCTTCAAACATGGCAAAGCTCAATGCGTATCGCCATCGTTTCTGACATCCACGGAAATCTGACAGCGCTGGAAGCGGTTATTGCGGATTTGCGCCGGCAATCACCGGACCTGGTGCTCCAGGGCGGTGACTTGCCTTACGGTGGCTGCCACGGGGCTGAAGTCATGGACCGCGTTGCTGGCCTGGGCTGGCCTGGGGTTGTGGGCAATACCGACGAGATTTTGTGGACTGATGATGGGCTCACGCGGATGAAGGCGGAAGCCCCCGGCCTTGGGGCATTGCTGCGAATGATCGAAGAGTGTGCCGCGGCTACAAGAACGTTAATAGGCGGCCATCGCCTTGAATGGCTCAGGAAATTACCCTTCGAGATCAGGCAAGACGACCTCGTCTTACTCCACGCCGGCCCTGGCGATCTCTGGAAAGCGCCGATGGACAGCGCGGATGACGAAAGGCTCGAGCGCGTGTACCGGCCCCTGCAGGCCCGCACTGTGGTTTACTGCCACATACACAGGCCTTTTATACGAGAACTGCCCGGACTCACGGTTTGCAACAGCGGCAGCGTGGGAATGCCTTATGATGGCGACCCGCGGGCCTCGTACCTTTTGATTCAGGACGGCAGGACAGAGATAAGACGCGTTGAGTACGACCTGAGAGAGGAAGAACGACGTCTGCTGACTTCAGATTACCCTTTCAAGCACTGGTTCGCCGAGGTAAGAGCACGGGGTGCTTACGTAAGTCCGCCTGAGCACGATCCGGCTGGTTTGAAAGGCGTTCCCATACAGACCAGCAATCCAGAACGCCACTAAGCGACAACATGTTCTAAAATACCGCGCCCCGTGATTCGGGTCACATCCACGCGCAGATAGCTGCTGAAGAATTGAAACAGGACAATGTCCCGCTGAATTTGGCAACGCCAGTAGTTGCACTCTCAGTGCTTCCGTAAGTCGCCACGATACGGAGGGGACCATGAATGGGACCGGATCTATCGCAGCGAACGAATCAAATCGAATGAATGGCGCCGGGACGCAGCATAAATACAAGCCGGCCCCAGTCACACAGGTCCTGGAGCCGCCGGAGTGGATCAAGCTCAGAAACTTGACTGCTCGAAGCCTGAGGAAATTCATTTCGTTGTTGCCCCAGATATCTGCCGCGGACAACAGTGTCTCAATCCACAAGGTTCGGGCACTGAGCCGCCGCGCGGAACTCATGCTGGATCTCTATTACGCCAAGCCCTCTCCCAGGCTCGCCCACAAACTGCGCCGCCGGATAAAGAGCTGCCGGCGCCTGCTGGGCAAGCTTTCAGATCACGATGCCCTGCTGGCGATCACCACACAATCCATGGCGGCTGCATCTCCCCTCCAGAAGCCTGCATGGAAATCCATGAAAGAGTACCTGGCGGATCACCGTGCCAAAATTGCTCCCGAGATCCTCCGCGAGGTCAGTGACCTGGATATTCCCTCGTTTGCAGCGCGGCTCAACCAGGAGTTCAGCAATGGCGAGGAATATTGGCGGGGCGTCCTGAGTGATCATGCAAGTCACCAGGGCAGGGAGATGGTTGCTTCGCGACTCAGGCATGCACTGAGCCATTTGTGGCGGCAGTTCGATTCCGCTGTCGACGAATCGCGACAGGACCCATGCGAACGCAGTATCCATGAGGTACGCATTGCCGTGAAACGCCTCCGCAACCTGGTTGCAGTGATGGCGAAACTCAAGGTGTCCGGCAGCTCTACGCATCTGTTCTGGCTGCGTAGCGTGCAGCGTTCTATTGGCGAATGGCATGATCTGGAAGTGCTGGAACACATGATGACCGGTCTTTTGCTGCGCCGGAAATTCCTGCGCGATCATCTTGAGCTTGCCGTGCAGGTAGAGCAATTGCTGCTGCAGAACCGGGAGATCAAGAAAAGCTCGGAAGAAGGATTTGTACGCATGACCCGCCAGTCGGGTGAATACGAGCAGATGAAGCTATGGGTGAAGCAGGTGATGGTTGCCGTAGACAGCGCCGCGTCGTCTGCTGCCGTTGAGCTCCCGGCGGCACTGAAGAAGTCGGCCTAGGACGCGTTACAATTTGTTCAGTTCATTAATTTTTTTCCGCACCTTGGCGGCGAAGCCGTTGACCTCAGAAGGTGAAAACCCGCCGGCGCGGAAAGCATCCTTTATCTGCTCATCGGAGAGACGTGACAGCCATCCTCCAATCCACCTGGCATCGGCCTTTGGGATATGTTTGAAATACCAGAAATCCACGTAATTGCCTGAGACTCTGCGGATAAGCGGCCGCTGCTGGTAATCCCTGAGTACGCCCTTCGTGCGAGTAAAGCCCAGGCCTGCCTTGCCAAAGCTTCCGCCAAGATCCTTGATGTAATAACGCTGCTCAACGTGGTTCACGTCATAAATAACGAGGTGCTCAGGCTTCAGGTCCGTATTGCAGATCAGCTCCATCATGATACGCAAGCCGTTGAGCTCCTTACTTCCGGCAAAGGGATTATGATTCCAGCTCCAGTAGCCGATTTTATGGTCCCTTTTGTTGTACCGCTTCAGGCGCACGCCCACGACCTTACCGTTTTTGATCATCTCCGTGCCCCGATGCAGGGCAGGCGGCCGTGTAAAGTTGATTTCCGGCAGGTAATAATATTCGTCAGTAAAATAGCCAACCGCCCAAACCAGGCGGCCGGCAGCGACCTCGGGGCGTGCTTCATCTCCCAGTTTGACCCCCCATTTCACGCCGGCCGAGTCGCGGACGTCAAATTTCGGGTTCACGCCCTGAAGGTTTTCCTTTTCATACACAAGCTTGCCCTGGGGCTCATGTTCCTTGCCGCCCTGGCCGTAGAAAAGATTTCGTGTCGCAATATCCACCGGTTCGCGCCACAGGACCGCAGGTGCGCTGCCAACTCGAGGCTTCTCCTTCTTTGCCTTCGCTGACAGCGGAGTGCCCGATAAGACAGCGAGCAGGAACGTCAGTGCCAACAGCATGATTCGTCGATTCGTTCGGATTGACTTTGCCTGCAACGTAACCCTTTCCATCAGGTTTCAACTCCACTCAAGAGCGGGTTTGCCGCGACGCGTTCCTCGTCACGCTCCTTGCGCCATTGAAGCTCGTAGAACTTGGCGTAGAGGCCATTGGCCGCCAGCAGTTCCTGGTGTGTGCCGGACTCGGTAAGCGCGCCATCCTGCAAGACGAAGATCTTGTCCGCGTGCTGGATGGTCGCCAGGCGATGAGCGACCATGATCGTTGTTTTGCCGTCGATCAGGCGATTGAGCCCCTCGAGGACGAGCTTTTCAGATTCCGCATCCAGCCCAATAGACGGCTCATCGAGTATCAGAATTGGGGTATCGCGAATGATGGCGCGCGCAATGGCGATCCGTTGCCGCTGACCTCCGGAGAGGGTGACTCCGCGCTCGCCGATCATGGTGTCATAACCCTGCGGCAACTGGCGAATGAACGCGTCCGCATTGGCAAGTTCTGCGGCACGCACAATTTCACTGCGGCTCGCTTCGGGCTTCGCGTAGGCAATGTTTTGCCAGATGGGAGCGCGGAACAGCAGGGTGTCCTGCAGTACAAAGCTTATCTGCTGGCGCACAGTTTTGCGTGTGAATTCACGCACGTCCGTTCCGTCAATCCTGATTGAACCGGATTGCGGATCGTAGAACCTGGGAATCAGACTGATTAATGTGGTTTTACCGGAACCGGTGGGCCCCACCAGCGCCACCACTTGTCCGGGCCGGATCTTCAGGCTGACATCTTTCAGGGCGGGCCTTCCCGCAGAATATTCAAACGAGACATGCTCAAAGTCGATCTCGCCCTGGAACGCGGGCGCGGGCCTGGCATCCGGCAAATCACGCACCTTCAATTCAATACCGAGAAAATCCTTGATCCGGTCCCAGCCCACGATCGCCTTGGAATAGGTGTCACTCATCTTCGATAGTTCGCGAATCGGCTTGTACATTTTTCCCAGATAGAGGAGAAAGACGATCAGGATACCGGGTGTGAGCTCCCCGGCCATGGCTTGACGCGTGCCGAACCACAGGACCAGAGCGGTGCCGCACGCGACAATGATCTCGACCGCAGGCGCCAGTTTGGCCTTGATGTCCCGCGCCTTCAGCGTCAGCTCGACGCTCTCCTTGCTTTCCGCTTCGAACTTTTGCTGCTCATAATCTTCACGGCCAAACGCCTTCACCACGCGAATCGAAGAAAGGACTTCCTGTACGGTAGATACCATCTCGGCCTCTTTTTTTCTTACTGCGCGAGAGGCCTTTTTGATGCGCCGGGTGAATGTGTAAACAACCACAAAGAGCGCCGGAAGCACAGAAAGCGCGATCACCGTGAATCGCCAGTCAAGATAGAACATGATGCACATCATGCCCACGAGAGTGAGGGCGTAATAAAGTCCGTCGAGAACTCCTGAGGTGACGGCGCTTTGGATGGCGTCGATATCAGTGGTTACGGTGCTGATGACCTCACCTGTCCTCTTATTGTCGTGATAGGACATCGAAAGGCGCTGGACGTGCCAGTAGAAGATGCGCCTGAGTTCATGCATCACGCGCTGTCCAACTGCGGTAATGGTTTGCTTCTCAACGTAAGTGCCAAGCGCGCCAATCACCGAAATCAAAATCACAGCCAGGGCAGCAAATTGAAGGATGGCCAGCTTGTCATCTCCGAGCGTGGTGGTAATGAATTGTTGCAGCCATGCAGGCATTTTTTTGCTGCGCAGGACACTGTCAAGAACTACCTTTATGGGCCATGGTTCCAAAAGGCCGGCAAGAGTCTCTGCTCCTACTGCGGTCAGGCCAAGGAATAGGGCTTTCCAATGTGGCCGCAAAAGATCCAGCACTGCGAAATCACTTTTCAACTCAGATGAACCTTCTCGTGGTCGGTCGACTCGCATGACCCGCTCCGGATCGTCTACAACTCATTTTGTCTGCCTCCGGGGTCGGCTTCTGTGGCTGGAATCACAGCGTTGCGTGATGGGTGAAAACGGAAGCAAAATACGACTATCACAGGCCCGTGTGATCTTGGGCACATCGCAGCCTGTGACTCGCGGATACGATTCATGATGACAAGTCCCGCAGATTGCCTCACTCACTGCAGCGACTGGCAACCGGCGATTCGAAGGAGGTTCAAGATGAAACGGATTTCGATTCGAGCAGCCTCGATCGTGAGCGTGTTGTTTGTTGCCGGGATGACACTCGCGGCAGCCCAAAATGCATCCACAGGCGTCTCACCGCCGGCAAACTCTGCAACCGTGGCGGTTGAACCTGGCTCTGCTCCTGATTTTGTCGCACCTCGGTGGGTACTCCAGAGCTATTCAACTTCGCTGAAGGGAGAACGAGGCCAGACGAAAACAATGGCTATCCTGGAGAGCGATGCCAGTGATCGTTCACCCCAGGCTGTTGCCGCTACGGCGCAGCCACCGGCCCAGCTCACGCCGTGCCCGGAGCCGGTCAGGCTTTTTGCGTTGAGTGAGTACAAGGGACCAGGCAAGGGATTGCTCAGCAAAAAACCGGTCGTTCAACGGGGACTTGATGGGCGGCCGTGCGGGCTTAGCGTAGGAGAAAAGTTCAGCATCTTTGCCAGGAGTACGATCAGTCCCAAGACGTATGCCACGGCTGCCTGGAATGCAGGAATTGCACAAGCGGAGGATAACGATCCGGAATGGGGGCAGGGAGCTGAAGGGTACGGTAAACGGTATGCGGCAGCATATACTGATTCGATCGTGCGCAACTTCTTCCGCAAGTTTGCCTTCCCGTCAATCTTCAGCCAGGATCCCCGTTATTATCGCAGCGAAAAAAGCGGGGGCGGAGCAAGGTTTGGCCATGCCCTGGCGCACACGTTTGTGACCCGCAGCGACGAAGGCTATGACTCGATCAACTACTCGCAACTGCTGGGCACCAGCGCCGCTGTCGCGATAGGCAATCTCTATCACCCCGGGCATAAGCGCGGATTCAAGCCGGCTGCCGAGAGGTTCGGTACGCATATTGGTTACGATATGGGTTTTGACGTCCTTCGCGAATTCTGGCCGGAGATTGTGCGTAAATTGCACCTTCCTTTCAAGTTACATTGATGGCGCGTCATCTCCAGACGGGAGTTGTAAAGGACGGAACTCCTCAATGCTCAAACTCAAAAAGGTGCAGGATCTGCACCTTTTTGATTGTCATTCTGTGAAAGGCAAGCCGGCAGTCATAAGTTTCAGAATGCGTCATACCCGCTGGCTCGAGCGTGATCCCCCGATCTATTCTGTCAACTCGTCCTGAACTTTTCTTCTTGACGCGAAAAACTCTTTGAGCAGTTGCGAGCACTGCTCAGCGAGTACGCCGGCGGTCACTTCAACGCGGTGGTTCAGCCGAGGGTGTTTCAGGATCTGCAGAATAGATCCCGCTGCTCCCGCTTTGGGATCAACCGCCCCGTAGATGAGTCGGGCAATACGCGCATGCAACATGGCTCCCGCGCACATGGCGCACGGCTCGATGGTGCAAATCACTGTGCAGCCTGACAGGCGGTGGTTCCCGATCCGGGCCGCGGCTTGACGGAGAGCGACAATTTCGGCGTGAGCTGTCGGGTCGTTATCCGTCAGATTACGATTAGAGCCCCTGCCAAGGATCTCTCCGTTTTTGATTACCAGTGCGCCAACAGGTACTTCGCCTGCGTCCCACGCAAGGCGGGCCTGGTCGAGGGCCAGGCGCATCCAGTTGGCATCGTCGCTGAGCGCCCTGGAATCGGCGCTAACTATATAAGAGTGATCCGTCATCACGGGGAATTTAGAGTTGCTGTGCCAATTCTAGCAGCAGCAACTCTGCTTTAGAGGGACAGTCCGGTCAACCCCCGGCTGTTTACTACTCTCTAACCCTAAACGGGTTTCCAGGCTGTGTAAACAGGCGTGGGACCCCGTCGACGAGCCTACGGGCAGTGAAACTTCGAAGGAGCACAGTTTATGAAGAACAGGAAATTCTTGTTGGCGCTGATGCTGGCATCTGGCATGGCGTTCGCGCAAACGGGTGCGGGCGCCGGAGGCGCCGCACAATCGGGCGCAGCTAACGATGCGCAGCAGAATCCCGACCAGAACACTCAAAGCCAGACAACCCAGAGCACAACGAATTCAATCACCCCGACCAACGCTGCGAACGGCCAGCAGACAACCATGACCGGCTGCCTGAAGCAGTCCGGCGGGAACTGGACTTTGGCCACGGATAGTGGCCAGACCGTTAACGTGACCGGTGACAACAGCACGCTTCAGCCTGATGACGCGCATCAGGTACAGATCACCGGAACGCAGGCAGCGGACGGCTCTTTCCAGGTGAACTCAGTCAACGTGATCTCCGATGCCTGCACGAACCAGCAGGGCACCGGAAATATGGGGGCAGCGCCGGCTACTGGCGCCGCTGCCGGCGAGGCTGGTCAGAGCTCGACCAATCCTGACCAGAGCAGCGCAACCAGCAGCCAGACCCCGACAACGCCTCCGGAGAGCAGCCAGCCTCCCTCTAGCACTACGGCCCCGGAAAGCCAGCCGCCGTCCGGCACGGCTCCCGGCACAACTACGACAGCAACCGGCACAGCAACTCAACAAAGCAACCCCAATGGAACTTCGACTCAAGTTCCACCGCCGGTAACCCCGAATGATGCGAATGCTGCCAGCGAGCAGTCTTATCCACCCAATGCTGGTGCGACTTCACAATCTGCAGCAGACCAGGGTTCCACCAACGCAACGACGACGCCGAGCACAGAGCAGAACTCTGCAGGGACCGCAACGAGCGACCAGAATGCTGCAGCCAGCACGGCTGGCCAGGATGAAACTCCGAGCGGGCAGAATGCTGCCAACTCTTCTGCAATGAATAGCGACGCAGCAACGCAGAAGCTGCCGCAGACGGCTTCTCCTCTTCCGCTGCTCGGATTGCTGGGCTTCGGCTCATTGGTTTCCGGTTTTGTTGCTCGCAAGCGGAAATGACAAGGCTGAGATAACTGTAAGTGAACCAAACTACCCGGAACTCGGATCCGGGTAGTTTTTTGGTATGCACGCTGATTTTGAGAGAGACGGCCGTTATTCTCGATAAGAAATTTTAATCCACGGCTAATGCTTCCTTAAGGTCAATTCCTTAATGTCCAACCAGCAGAGATGCATTCGGTTAGCCAGCAGTTCAGAAGAGGTTAAGGGTAGCAACTTTAAAAAAACCTCGAATCGAGACTGAAGCCTGGCCATTTGAGATTTTCTGCGCTTGTTTCCGGCTGTGACGTATCAAGAACGCTATGGTGGTCGGATGCCCTATGGCACGGACTTCACCGGGGACCCCCCTGCGTCGTGACCCCCGCTATCCCGACGCTCAGGCGACCACGGGTTGAAGTCCGC
>JBLMYN010000081.1:0-12947 GCA_050258305.1 Actinomycetota bacterium | reverse complement strand
GTGAGAAATCATTACTGATGCTTTTCTCGCCCGCGGGCAACTGCCTGGAATGCCGGAATTATCGTCTGCCCACCGGCGACTCGGGCGGAAGGTCCGCCGCGGGTGAGGCTCGCGGAGCATGTTCCGTTCGCGGGTTTGACGTGCCGGAACCGCTCCATACCTTCTGCAAAAGCCTGGGCTCTGCCAACGAGCCACTCGGCGCCATCTACACCATTCTTCCCATAAACGGCCGCACCGCGATCCCCTGGGTAGGTCTGTCGGTTCCGCGTCTGGCTCAGGCCACCTGCTGCATCTGCGGCGCGAAGAGTGAAGCCGGCATACGCCTTGATCTGCCGGATGGCAACGTGGAGTGCTGCAGCCCGCAGCACTACCTTGACTGGTGGAAGGATTATCTGCGGAGACGGCTCGAATATTTCAAAGTGCTGGGCGAGAAGGCCTATAGCGATATGTATGACGTGATCTCGCCTTCGGCGGCCAACGGCTATTACAGTGACGCCAAAGAGGCCTTCTACTCCGCCATCTCCACTGCCCGCGACCTGGAACTCGCGACCGAGAAAGGCGCTCTCGAAAAGCGGCTCGCGCATATCAAAGCCGTGTTTCGCAGCCAGTTCACGTGATTCAAGTGCTCTCACCCGGTAAGATCGTGCTCGCCACGTGAGTCATGAGCCATCACGACAAGGCGCTGGCGTCATGGAAGCTTGTCTGCGCCAGTTTTTGCGGACAGGTGAGCCGATCAGCGCTTTCCGATTTTCCCCGGTTGACTTCTCCTCAAATTGAAAGTCTAAGCTTAGTCCCCCAATCCACCATCGCAGGACCAGGGCAGACAAGGGGGGACCCGTGCAGCGAGTCATGGCTTGAGGTGGGGATACCGCCTCCAGGCTACTCGGAAAGGACAATTGTATGAAGAACTGGATATTGTGGCCGGTGTTGTTTCTTGCGATGAGCTCCGTTGCCCAGCAAAGCGGCAAGCCCAGGCAGCCGCCGACTCTCCGCAGCATATTGCTGATGGAACTGCACGAAACGCACAACCAGAAGGCCTGGTTCGTTTCAGAGAAAGAGGCGGTTGCACAGCTTACGCCGCAACAGGCAGCCTGGTCAGACGGCAAGAACCACTCGGTGGGCCAACTGTTAAAACACCTGGTCTTCTGGAATTCGTTCAATCTCGCCGCTTTCAAGGGCGAGCACCCGCAGAGTCCGGCAGACAACAACGACACGTTCAAGTTCGATCCTAAGGAGTGGGAAGCCACGCTCAAGCAGTTCGACAGTGTGATGAACGAGTGGGAGCAGATTGTGGAAAAAGCAGATGACTCAACCCTTGAGAAGATCGCGCCCACGGTGGCCCACATCTCCGAGCATAACGCGTACCACATTGCGGAAATGATCGCCGTGCGGAAGGAGCACGGCATGTGGAACCCTGACCTGGGAGTCAAGTAGCTTCAGCTACGAACCACCACGAAGAAAGCACCAGCGGGAAATCACACTGAATTCGTGCGCGATTGCAGATTGGAAGCCCCGGACCGTTTCTTGCGGTCCGGGGCGTTCTCTGAGCTGGTTCTGAAAAACGAGATTACGGCCAGGTGAATTCGCCAAGAACTTCCAGCGCCCTTACGCGGCTGGCCGGCTCCCTTTTCCGTACGCTTCCTCGAGTTTCGCGATATCGAATTTCTTCATCTTGAGAAATGCCGCGGTCACCCGCGCCACTCTGTTCGGGTCGTTGTCACGAAGCATATGGTCCATGACAGCGGGCACAACCTGCCAGGAGAGGCCGAACTTGTCTTTGAGCCATCCACACTGCTCGGCTGCAGGGTTTGCTGAAAGCTTTCCCCAGTAATCGTCGATTTCTTCCTGGGTCTGGCAGTGCACCATGAAAGAAGTGGCCTCATTGAAGCTGAAGCCGTGTACGCGGGCACTGTCCATGGCGGCAAACTGTTGGCCTTTGAGGGTAAATCCGGCATGCTTGACGGTTCCTTCGCGGTCCGGCTCTTCCCCCGGGCCGTAGCGCAGGATGTGGTCGACTGCGGACGCGCTGTTTGTATTGAAAATCGACGAATAAAAATGGATGGCCTCTTCCGCGCGCCCGCACTGCTCGCCGGTAAACATGAGTGTGGGTGTGATTCTCTGCGTAACCTCGCGCCCGCCTGCGAACATGAGCTGCCAGGAAAGCCCGAAGCGGTCCTGCAGCCATCCGTATCTCGCGCTGAAGGGATATTCGCCCAGTTGCATGCGCACCGAACCACCCTGGGAGAGTTCGCGCCACAGGCGGTCAACTTCCTCCCGGGTTTCACAGGCAACTAGAAATGAGATTGCCGGCGTAAATTTGAAAAGCGGTCCTGCGCTGAGCAGCCGGAATTCGTGTCCCGCAAGCTCGATTGTTACAAGTTCCACCGTGCCGGAAGGAGTGTGGTGAAGCTCTGTCGAGCTCTTGATGGTTGAATCCGGGAAAAGCGATGTGTAGAGCTGGGCCGCCTGGCGGGCCTCCTTATCGAACCACAAATGCGGGGTGATGATTTGCATGAAGTCGACTCCTCTTTGACTGACCCCAAAATGTTAGCAATTCGCCGGGTTAGTTCCAAAACCTACAAAGGAGGCGCAGAGACACTGAAGAATCTGGTGATCGGGTAATCTAAAGCCAACGCAGGCTTTCACTCGCGCCCATCCGCGATAATCCGCGGCAAGAGTCATTCCCCGCTGCGCGCCAGCTCAACCGCCCGCACCAGCGCCTGAGTCTTGTTGAGGCACTCCTGGTATTCGTTTTCGGGAATGGAGTCGGCCACGATGCCCGCTCCCGCCTGCACGTAGGCTTTTTTGCCCTTCATCAGCATGGTGCGGATGGCAATGCAGGAGTCGAGATTGCCGGCGAAGTCGGCATAGAGAACCGAGCCGCCATAGATGCCCCGGCGCACCGGCTCAACCTCCTCAATGATCTGCATGGCGCGGACTTTAGGCGCCCCGGTAAGCGTGCCCGCGGGGAAGCAGGCGGCGAAGGCGTCCACGGGGCTGAGGTCCCGGCGCAGCTGGCCTTCAATGGCGGAGACCAGGTGCATCACGTGCGAGTAGCGCTCCACGAACATAAGATCGCGCACCTTGACCGTGCCAAAATCACTGACGCGGCCCACGTCATTGCGGCCGAGGTCGACGAGCATTACGTGTTCGGCGCGTTCTTTTTCATCGGCGCGCAGCTCCTGCTCCAGTCGCAGGTCTTCGGCTTCCTCGGAACCGCGCTTGCGCGTGCCGGCGATGGGCCGGTATTCGAGCTTGCGTCCGGTCACGCGCACCAGCATTTCCGGCGACGAGCCCAGCACGGTCATGTCTCCCATGCGCAGGAAGTACATATAAGGAGAAGGATTCACACGGCGCAAAGCGCGGTAAATATTGAGCGGCGCCACATCCGGCTCCAGCTCAAGCCGCAGCGAGGGCACGGCCTGAAAAACGTCGCCTGCCATGATGTAGTCCTTGATCTTGTCCACCGTTTTCAGGAAGCGCTCTTTCTTGACCGAGATATTGACCTTCAAGCGGTTCCAGTGCGGCCTGGGTGGCTGCAGATATTTTCTGGGCAGCGGCTCGTTGAGCTTCTTTTCAATCGCGCGGATGTCGCGGACGGCGCGGTCGTAAGCCTTGTCGGGCGAAAGGTCGCGCACGTTGGCTGTGGCGATGATGAAGATCTCATGGCGCACATGATCGAAGGCCAGCAGACGATCGAAGAACATGAGCACGCAGTCGGGAAGCTTGAGGTCGTCCCTGGCGAGCTGCGGAAGTTTTTCCAGTTGCCGCACCGAGTCGTGCGCAAAGTAACCCACGGCGCCCCCGGTAAACGGCGGCAGCCCGGGCACCTGCGCCGGCTTGTGCTCGCGCAGAAGACGGTCGAGCACCGTGAACGGGCTGCCCTGTATCCTTTCCTTCGTTGCGCCCTTTTCCAGCGTGACTTCGCCGCCGCGAGCACGCAGCACCATATAGGGACGCACGCCGAGAAATGTATAGCGGCCCACCTTCTCCCCGCCTTCCACGGACTCGAGCAGAAATGCATTGGGCGCGATCTTTTCATTGGCAGCGATGCTCAGGAAGGCTGACACGGGCGTGCGCAGGTCGGCAGCGACGGTCCGGGCCACGGGAATCAGAGTGGCGGTTTTGGCCAGAGCGGCAAATTGCTTGTAGTCAGGCCACAACATTGGCAATCCATATTAACTGATTCAGAAACCCGTGGCCGGAGGGACACGTACCTGCGGCGTGCAACGGAATGACCATTTTGGTCACTATGTGTACAGGAAGGGGCTGCCGGGCCAGAGTGATTTTGGATTATACTTTTCGGAACTTCAAAAAAGCGCTCCCCTTGCGAAGTTTACGGCCCCCCGCGTTGATGACGATTCAGGATCCTGAATGGCCACAAACGTGCACCGACGGTGAATAAGATGCTGATTAGATTCTGGGGCGTGCGCGGATCAACGCCCACTCCGCAATCAGAAAATCTGCGCTACGGAGGGAATACCTCATGCGTGGAGGTGCGCCTGAACGGCCACCTTTATGTTTTCGATTGCGGCACCGGCTTCCGGAATCTGGGCAAGCAACTGCAGCAGGAGAGCGATGGCCGTCCGCTCTCGGCGCATATTTTCCTCTCGCACTTTCACTGGGACCACATCCAGGGCATACCGTTTTTTGCGCCGCTCTACAACAACCACGGCAACTCGTTCGTGTTCCACTCATCGAATCGCACGCGCGGGCTGCAGCGCGCGGTGGAAGAGCAGATGTCAGATCCCTATTTCCCGGTAAACATGAATGAAATGGCGGCGAAACGCCAGTTCCTCAATATCGAAGAGGGCCGGCAGGAGTTTGAAGATTGCGCGGTGGAGTCAATGTGGCTGAACCATCCGCAGGGATGCCTCGGCTTTCGCCTGGAATCGAAGAGCGGCGTGCTGGTCTACGCCACGGACAATGAGCCCGGCGATCCTGTGTTCGATAAGAATGTTCGCAAGCTGGCCGAAGGCGCGGACGTGCTCATCTACGACGCGCAGTATCTTCCCGAAGAATACGAGGCCCGCAAACGCGGCTGGGGCCACAGCCATTGGCGCGAAGCTGTGAACGTTGTCATGGAAAGCGGCGCCAAAGAGCTCATCCTCTTCCATCACGATCCCGATCACACGGATGATTGCATTGATTCCGTGGTGGCCCGCGCGCGGGAATACTATCCTAAAGTGAGAGCTGCATCCGAGGGAATGGAGATCCTGCTCTGAGCCCGGTGCCCGGGAAGGCCTGAATCTTTCATATTACCTGGGTGCGTCGTCATGTCTCTTGTCCAGTGCGGTCACGCGCGATTTTTTCCCTCCGCCGAGCGCCGCTTCGCGCGGGACCTGTAGCGCAGGTAGGCGCCGCTGCCGGCATCGGGCGTTCCCAACGTGGTAAGTACACGCTCCTGAGAAGGCTCCTTTTCGAACCAGATCAACAGCCTGAGTGCTATCCTCTCCTGCGCTTCATGAAATTTTTGTTCTACTTTCTTAGCAATCCCTTGGAGGTTCATACACCACCTCAAGTGGTTCCTGCGCGACGGCGTCCTCGCGCTGCCAACTTCCTGCCTTGATTTTGAAGTGTTACTCCAGGTGGACCAACTCACAGCCTGCTTACCCCTTAGCACGTTCGAAAGCTGGGGATGAGTAACCGGATTTCAATGCGGGATTGACTACATTTCCGGTGGAGGCCGCCGGCTCAGATCGAAGCAAAATGGCTCCTGAGAAGGGCGCGCAATTTCTGAAAGGATGGTGCCGTCAGCCCACGCGCTGTTCTGCGCAGAAAACGTGATCAGAAAACCGGCAACAACGCTCGCCAGCAGCTCTGCCGAGGGAACCCGGTGCCTGGGTGTTGGCGTGTCGGCCATTACGGCCGCACTCGCCAGGTCATCAGTCATGGAAATGACCGGGAACAGCAAGAATGCGATCAGGCACGCCAGAGCAACGGCAACTATAATCCGCTGCCCACGTGACCTGGGGGCAGGTCTGCCGCAAAGGCTGCAGAACAGAACCAATCCTGCCGAGAGGACTAACCACGCGATATTGAGTGCTGATTCCAAGTGATCCTATGGCGGTTCCGAGATGTACACGACCCTCCCGTGAGCTGTGAAGAGACTAGCTTTATGATCTTAAGTATTGTTACTAGTTTGAAACCCCTCCTCGACGTACGAGTTGTTTATAAAAGGCGTGGGGGAGAGTTTTTCGCGAGCTGCTGCTTTCTGCGTTGTGAAGCAACCGGGCAGAGAACCTGGGTGCAGGCTGCAGGATGGGCGTTCCCTGAGTGATCTCCGTCACTTTGCGGGTGAAATCTGGCGGTACACTAGGCAGCACTGGAGCCTGAGCTGAATATGCATTCCAAGTTGAGTCTACTTTTCCGGCGAGCGCTGATTCTCGTCTGCATGATCTCTGCTGTGCCTTCGTTTGGGCAGCAGACCTCTGCTGAGGCGCAACGTTATCTGAATGATGTGAAAGACCTTTCTGCTCCGAGGATGGAAGGCCGCGGCAACGGCACCGCAGGGCTGACGCGGGCAGAAAAGCTGATTGTCCATCGCTATCAGCAACTCGGGCTTAAGCCCGCGGGTGTTCATGGCTACCTGCAACCTTTTACCGTGGTGACCGGCGCCCGCCTGAAAGGCCCCAATCAGCTCAAAGTTGAGACTGGCGCGGGAAAAAGCGAGTTGAGGCTGAACCAGGATTTTGTACCTTTCAGCTTCTCGTCGTCCGGCGAAGTCACTGCCCCGGTGGTGTTTGCCGGTTACGGCGCTTCAGCTCCGGAATTTGGCTACGATGACTACGCCGGAACCGATGTAAAGGGAAAAATTGTAGTGGTGCTGCGCTACGAGCCGGCGGGTTTTGCCGAGAAAACAGGCAACAGCGGTCTCACGCACCACTCGCAGCTCATCACCAAAGCCATTAACGCCAGGGATCACGGCGCAAAGGCGGTCGTGCTGGTCAACGGACAGCTCAGGCCGGGCGAAGAAGACCTGCTCACGCGCTTTGGCAGCGTCAGCGGGCCCATGGATAGTGGCATCCTGCTGGTGCAGGTGAAAAACGCCGAGGCGGAAAAATGGTTCAGGGCCGCGGGAAAATCGCTGGCTGAAGTTCAGGCGCAGATCGATCACGGCACCCAGCCGCACTCGTTCGCTTTTCCAGGTGACGTTCGCATCTCGCTGAAAGTCGGGATCGAGCACATGCACGCCACCGTGAACAACGTGCTCGCGTATCTGCCGGGCCAGACGGACGAATATGTCATCGTCGGCGCGCATTATGATCACCTGGGACGCGGCAACTTTGATTCGCTGGCGCCCTCGCAGATCGGCCAGATCCACCCCGGCGCCGATGACAACGCCTCCGGGACCGCGGGCGTGCTGGAGATGGCTCGACATTTTGCCGCGATGAAAGGAAAGCTGCGCCGCGGCATTCTGTTTATCAATTTCGCCGGTGAAGAACTGGGCCTGCTCGGCTCCGCCGAGTGGGTCAAGGAGCCCACAAGGCCGCTCGACCACGCCGTGGCCATGCTCAACATGGACATGATTGGCCGCATCAAGAATGACAAGCTCTATATCGGCGGCGTAGGCACCGGCAGCACCTTTGCCGGTCTGCTCAAAGAGCCGCAGGCAAAAGAACGCCTCAAGGTCGAGTATTCAAAAAGTGGGTATGCTTCCAGCGATCACACCTCGTTCGCCGCCAAACACATCCCGGTCCTGTTTTTCTTCTCCGGTTTGCACTCGGATTATCACAAGCCCTCCGATACCTGGGAGAAGATCAACGCGGAAGGCGCCGTCCGCGTGCTGGACATGGTTGAGGATGCCACGCAGTCGCTGGCAGAAGCCCAGGCACGGCCAAAGTTTCAGACCGTAGTTGAAGAAAAGCCTGTGGGCGGCATCTCGGCCGGAGGCGGATACGGTCCATATTTCGGGTCCATTCCCGATTTCGGTGAAGTGGAGACAGGCGGCGTCAGGTTTTCTGACATCAAGCCCGGGTCGCCTGCCGCGAAAGCAGGCTTCAAAGCCGGAGACGTCCTGGTGCAGTTCGGCGGCAGAGAGATCAAGAACCTTTACGACTTCACAGACGCTCTGCGCCGCAGCAAGGTCGGCGATGTGGTGGAAGTGAAGGTGCTGCGCGACGGCAAGCCCGTAACGGCGAAGGTGACGCTGGAGCAGAGGCGATAGCGCTTGCCGGTCGCCAGTTCAGCTGGCAAAAAACTCGAGTTCACCACGAAGCACGAAGGAATCAGTCCCAAACTGCGGATGAAGCTTTTGCTAATCTGGAGAATCCATCGTATGCAAAAAGCATTTTTTTCGTTGCTGTTTCTCAGTTCTCTCGCGGGCGCGCTGTTCATCACGCACACACAAGCGCCGCAGCAGAGCGCCAGGGTCAGCGGTTCCCTGGCGTATCCCGGTGAGGGCCACCTGCGCAATATTCGCCAGCTCACGTTCGGCGGGCAGAACGCCGAAGCTTACTTTTCCCACGATGACAAATACCTGATCTTTCAGCACCAGGGCAATGGCGTCGCCTGTGATCAGATCTACACCATCCCGGTCGATACGCCGGACGGCAAGCCTGCCAAGCCCAGGCTGGTCAGCACCGGCAAAGGCCGCACAACGTGCAGTTATTTCTTTCCTTCGGGTGATCGCATCCTTTTTTCTTCCACGCATGCGGCCAGTCCGGAGTGCCCGCCGAAGCCCGACTATTCCCAGGGCTACGTCTGGCCGATCTACGATACATACGATATCTACACAGCCAGGCCGGATGGCAGCGACTTGAAACGCCTGACGAATTCGCCAGGCTATGATGCGGAATCCACCATCAGCCGCGATGGAAAAAAGATCGTTTTTACTTCCACGCGCCACGGCGATCTTGATATCTACACAATGAATGCCGATGGCACGCACGTGAAGCAGCTCACGCATGAACTGGGCTATGATGGCGGGCCTTTCTGGTCCTATGACGGCAAGAAGATTGTTTATCGCGCCGAGCACCCCAAAACGCCCGGGCAGATCGCCGATTACAAGAAACTGTTGTCGAAGGGGCTGATCCGCCCCGGCAATCTTGAAATCTGGGTGATGGATGCCGACGGCAGCCACAAGCGTCAGGTCACGCACAACGGCGCCGCCAACTTTGCGCCATATTTCTTCCCCGACGGGAAGCGCATCATCTTTGCTTCCAACGCCTCCGACCCCACGAGCGGCCGCGCGTTCGATCTTTATATGATCAATATCGATGGAACGGGCCAGCAGCGCCTCACGTTCTACCCCGATTTCGACGCTTTCCCAATGTTCTCCTCCGATGGCAGGCGGCTGGTCTGGGCCTCAAACCGCAACGGCAGGCAACCGCATGAGACCAATATCTTTATCGCCGACTGGGTGGACTGAAACCAGGCCGAAATTGTGGTGCGAGCAGATCCCGCAGTTACGCTTGGTAGACTAATCGAATGGAAATCATACTTAGTACGGTTGAAGCGCGCGTACTTGGCGCCTTGATTGAAAAAGACATCACCACGCCGGACTACTATCCTCTCTCTCTAAATGCTCTGGTCAATGCCTGCAACCAGAAGAACAATCGCGATCCGGTGATGAGCCTGGACGAAAACACTGTCCGCGATGCGCTGCACAGCCTGCAGGAAAAGCGCCTCGCCGGACCGGCTGGAGGAGCGGACAGCCGCGTCACTAAGTATGAGCACCGAATCCAGGAGGTATTCAACTTTATCCGCGCCGAGACCGCCATTATGGACGTGCTGTTGCTGCGCGGGCCGCAAACCCCGGGCGAGTTGCGCGGCCGCACCGAACGCATGTACAGGTTTGAAGAATTGTCAGACGTGCAGTCCACACTGCAGAAACTGATGCAGCGCGAGCCTCCG
Source organism: Actinomycetota bacterium (assembly GCA_050258305.1). Classification (GTDB taxonomy): domain Bacteria; phylum Acidobacteriota; class Terriglobia; order Terriglobales; family Acidobacteriaceae; genus Angelobacter. The sequence goes on along the minus strand of JBLMYN010000081.1, from coordinate 3,092 downwards.
CTGGTAAAGATGCTGCCGCGCCAGCCGGGAACCAAGGAGTCGCGCTACGCCCACCTTCTCTCCGGCGATGTGGAGGGTTATGTTGCGCCTCCGGAGAGCGCATCAGCGGAAAGCGTACAGGACGATGAGCGCGTCGCGCGCCTGGAGACCGAGCTCGCGGAATTGCGTCGCGCAGTCGCGGACCTGCGACAACAGATGGACAGCTTTAGAAGGCAGTTTGAATAAGACTACTCGTATTTCAACGCGCGCAAGGGCTCCACTCTCATCGCTCGGCGCGCGGGCAGGAAGGATGCGAGTATTCCCACACCGGCCAGGAATGCCGACGCCACAAGAAGCGTGAGCGGATCGGTCGGCTTCACACCCACCAGAAGGCCGCTGATGGCCCGGGCTGCGACAAAGGTCAGCAGAAGACCTGCGGCGAGCCCGTTACCAATCATCAGGAATCCCTGTCGCAGAATCATCTTGAGAACGTCGCCGCGGCTGGCGCCGAGCGCCATACGAATCCCGATCTCATGGGTGCGTTGTGCGGCAGTATAGGAAATGACTCCATACACACCCACCAGGGCAAGCAACAGACCCACCAACCCGAGCGATCCGGAAAAGCGTGCCGCCATCCGGAACAGAAATAATCCATTCACGCCTTGCAGCACCGTCTCCATGCTTTGCACATCGAGCACGGGAAGCGATGGAGCGAGAGAGTGTATTACCCGTACCAGATCAGGGCCCAGGGTCTCAGGTGAGCCGGAAGTTCGCAGTTGAATCGTGGCAACGGCCTCATCGTCCTGCGGCATGGGAACGTAGAAGAACGGAGTGGGATCTTCGGCTGGACCGGTATACCTGCCCTGTTTTGTCAGGCCTACGATCTGAATGAATGGACCTGCCGGCCCGGTCACGCTGAAGCGTTTGCCAATCGGGTCCAGGTTAGGCCAGAAGCGCTGCGCCATCACTTCATTCACAATGGCTACGAGCGGGGCCTTCTCATTGTCCTGCTCCGTGAACGTGCGTCCTAGCAACAGCGGGACACGCATGACATCAAAGTACTGCGTCCCGACGCTGTTGTACCGGATCACAGGTACCGGCTGTTTTTCATCAGAGGTCCGCCCTTCGATGTAGACACGGTGCGAGCTGCTGGAAATACCCATGGGCACGCTGCCTGCAATGCTTGCCGATTGGACCCCGGGAATGCGCTGCGCGCGTTCTTCGAGTTCATGAAAGAACCGATGCGTTTGCTCCCGTCTGAAGCCCAGACTGCGGAGGTCAACAGTCGCGTTGAGTACGTGATCCGGATCAAAACCCAGGTACACATGCTCGGCATTCCTGGCGCTTCGCACAAACAATCCTGTTACCACCAGCAGCATGAGCGAGCCGGCCACCTGCATGACGACCAGTGCATTGCGCAGCCACGAACGCCCCGTACCGGCAACAATGCCCCGACTTCCTTCGTGCAGCACCTGGTTTAGATTGATTCTTGAACTGCGAACCGCGGGCGCCATGCCCACCAGGAGGCCTGTCGCCAATGCCGCGCTCATGCCAAACAGAAACACATGCAAATCGAACGGGAAATTGAACAGGAGCCGGCTGCCGAGAATGTCGATGTGTATGCTGCCCAGCAGTCGCGTAACCCATGCCCCTAGCAACATGCCTGCCGAGCCTCCCAGCAGTGCCAGCAGCGTGCTCTCGGTGATCATCTGGCGGACCAGGCGGCTTCTGGCAGCGCCCAGGGCGGCGCGCACCGCCATCTCGCGGCCGCGTGACGTCGCTCGCACCAGGATGATATTGGCCACGTTGCTGCACGCAAGCAGAAGCACCATGCCTGCCAGGAACATAAACAGAACTCCGGCAATCACGGTTTGATTCGTGGGATCAGGATCAGGACGCGCAAGCCTTTCAGGGTAAATCCGTGCAGCAAGATCTTTATCTTCGGGATACTGGCTCGCCAGCCTGCGTGTCACTACATCCAATGAGCTTTGCGCCTGCTTAAGGCTGACTCCGGGATTCAGAATGCCGAGCACCTTCAAACTGCCGGCGCCGCGCCTGGTCCAGAAGTCCTGGTTCTCAATCGACATGGTCCGCATTCCCAGCGGTGCATATGCCTGCATGTCCACAATCGAGTAGAGACCGTGAAAGCTCCCGGGAGCCACGCCGATCACGGTGGTAGAGCGGCCATTCAGTTTGACCTGTTTGCCGATGATCCCAGGATCGCCGTTGAAGCGCTTCTCCCAGTAATCATGGCCCAGCACGATGACTGGTTCCTGGCCTCGCTCTTCCACTTCGTGCCCGTAAAGAAGCCGGCCTATGGCGGGCTTGAGACCGAGGGCCGTGAAATAGTTATCGCTGACATAACTGATGACGATGGTGTCAGCCTGGTTCCGGTAGTCCAACGCCACCACATTCAGGTTGTATGCCAGCACATCAGAAAAACCCCGGGCCTGACTGCGCACATCTCGGTAGTCTGGATAGGACATTTCGTAGGAAGCATCAGGCTGCCCTTTCGTTTCTTGCGCTACGACGGTAAGGCGGCTGGCATTGGCGACTGGAAGCTGACGCAGAAAAAGCCCGTTCAAGGTGCCGAATATGGCTGTGTTTGCCCCGATTCCAAGCGCCAGGGTCAAAACCGCCACGAGAGTGGTGGTTGGATTCTTCCACAGCATCCGGACGCCGTACCTTACGTCTTGAAGCAGTGTTTCCATTTCAGCTCCTCGAAGATCCTTGAATAAGGAATATGGGCCCAAATAAGAGCTTCTGGGCAATTTTGCAAGTAAGTGACCGGAAATGATCCTGCCTGTAACCGCTTGATCCGCAGAGAGATACGATCCTGCTGGAACTAAAGTTCCCGCCCGGCTCTGTTCGATTCCGAACAGCTCGTTGCGGAAACGGGCAGATTGTGCGCTCCGGCTTTGAAAATGATTGGCTAAGACGTGCAGAGAGCCGAACCCGGATGACGAAAGTCGCAGCCTGCTCAAGCCGACGTGCAATGCGCTTATGGGCCCGGGGAGTGTTTGTAATCGGGGCACAGGTGCGCGACTTTGCCCGCCAGTAGCAGCAAGATGAGTTAACTCATCCTTGGAGCCCGGCGCCTGATGGCCAAGTGG
>JBLMYN010000080.1:0-11158 GCA_050258305.1 Actinomycetota bacterium | reverse complement strand
GGCCCGCTCGTGCAACTCGCCGTACGTCCACCGCTGCTCGCCGCACTCCACTGCAATCGCCTCCGGACTCCGCTCCGCCTGCGCCTCCAACAGCTCGCCCACATACTCCTCTCCTTCCTCCGCCACCTCCTTCCCCTGCCACCCCCTCACCACCTGCTCCCGCTCCTCCGCCGACAATAGGAGATTGCTCAGGTATTCTGTATCCGGCTCTTGCGCCATCCGCTGCAGCGCGCACAAATAACGATTACCTAATGCATCCAACTGCTCACTCCCCAGGCAACCGCCTTCCATCACAAGAGTGAGAGCTACCTCGTGCGTATCCGGGTCAAGCCTGAGATTAGCCGTGAGAGGTATGTTGGTGGGCGCACTGCTGTCGCCAGCCAATACTTGTAAATGCGTAGCCTCATTCAGCAGCTTGAAAATGTGGAAATGGGTGAAGTTGAAGCTGGATTCGAAGAGGACCTGCCCGCCAGCCATCCGCTGCAGGTCCGCGAGAGGGTAGTAGCGATGGGCAAAGATTTCCTGCTCAGCCTGAAACACGCGGGAGGCCAGATCTCTCCAAGACTCCTTTTTAAATTTCACATGTAGCGGCAACGTATTGAGGAACAGTCCCAGAATGCGGTCGCTTCCTGGCGTCTCTGGCCTGCCATGGGTGACAAGTCCCGTTATGCCAGATTGCCGACCACTGACTACACCCATGACTCTGAGGTGGACAGCGAGCAGCAGACTCTTCAGCGGTAATTCGGCTTTGCGCGCTACCTCTCCCAGGCCTAACCTGAGGCTTGCAGGAATTTTGACCTGTAGTTCTTTTCGATCTACCCGTGTTCCCATCGGTTCGGGCAAGCTGGCGGATTCATATGTCTCCACCTTCTTGCTCCAGAAAAGCCTCTCTTCGTCTGAAGCCTGCGCCTGCCGTTCCATGGCAACGAAGTCACCGAGATTTTCCTTCACAGGCGGGACTGAATAGGACCGACGCTCACATGCGGCCTGGTATCTTGCGAAAAGCTCCATCAGTAACGCGGCCACGCTCCAGCCATCAAGAAGAGCGTGGTGCTCTGTCATGACTAAAAAGAACTCATCCCGGGGAAGGAGGTCTATCCGCAATCTCAGCAGCGGAGGCCGTTTGCAATCAATCTTCTTCCATTTTTCCTCAGCGATAATGCGAAGCAGCTGGCCATTCAGATCTTCAGGTTCGCATGCGCTCAAGTCGCAGATGGTGACCGGAAGCTCCGAAGCGGCATGCACCAACTGCATAGGCTCGCTGAAGCTGCTCAGATCAAATGATGTGCGCAGCATGGGATGCGCTGCTGTGAGGCCGTCTGCTGCGACTCTGATCGCATCTTGATCGAGTTTGCCGCGCAACCGGAAGCTATGGACGTTGCGGTACGTATTGGCGGAAAGATCGCTGTGATACAGCATGCCCGCCTGCAGCCGGGTCAAAGGATAACCATCTGTCACACCCGACGGAAGCTTCCGCCTGTCTGCATCACTCATCAACGAGAATGGTTCGGTCGGTTTCCGTTCTTCCCTATGCGCACTTTGCAGTCCAATCCAATCGCACAGTTCGCGGATGGTCTGGTGCCGAAACATGTCCGACAGGCTGAACCGGATGCCCTGCTCATGGGCTTTTGACAGCACGCGTAAGCTGAGAATGGAATCTCCTCCCGACGCAAAAAAGTTGTCATCAATACCTGCGCGTGGAATATCAAGCACCTGTTCCCAGATCCGAGCCAGTGCGATTTCTGTTTCGTTTCGTGGCGCCGAATAGGTTTGCGTCATCTCAAGCCGCACATTACCGGTAACTTTCGGCAGCGCCTTTCGATTCACCTTGCCATTGGGAGTGAGGGGGAGAGCATCAAGCTTCGCAAAGAGCGCCGGGACCATGTAGTCCGGAAGTTCTTTAAGAAGTGCCTCACGCAGTGTCTCGCCGCTCAGATCTGATGCGTTGTGCGGTACGACATAGGCCGCGAGTCGCTTGTCTCCATTTGCATCCTCATGTGGAACGACAACCGCGTCCTGCACTCCCGGTTGGCGCAGCAGTACCGCCTCAATCTCCTCCATCTCGATGCGGTACCCACGAATCTTTATCTGCTGATCAAGCCGGTTCAGGTATTCGAGCTTTCCCTCGGGAGACCAGCGGACGAGATCACCGGTGCGATATACCCTTTCGCCTGCCGATGGAGAAAACGGGTTCGGTAAAAAGCGTTCTGCTGTAAGCTCCGGACGGTTCAAATATCCTCTGGCCAGACCTGTGCCGCCGATATAAAGTTCGCCCGCGACCCCAACCGGAACGGGCTGCATATCAAAGTCCAGAACATAGACCTGAGTGTTCGCGAGCGGACGCCCAATTGACGTGTCGCCATCTTCCACTTTCTGCACCACCGACCAGATCGTCGTTTCAGTTGGTCCGTATACGTTCCAGACCTCCAGGCCCGTGGTACTGGTCAGAGCACGGGAAAGCGTTCGGCTCATCGCTTCACCGCCGCATAATCCGGCTCTCAAACTCCGAGGCAGATCACCCGCCTCGAGTACTAAGCGCCACAATACGGGTGTCGCCTGCAACACGGTTGCTTTGGTGCTTATGATCCGCTCTCGCAACCGGCCGCCTTCCCTAACCTCTTCGGAAGTGGCCACCCATAGTTGCGCACCGAGCAGTAAAGGCAGGTACAGTTCCAGCCCTGCTATATCAAAAGCCAGTGTGGTGACAGAGAGCCAGCGATCGCTGGACCTGAAATCCAGCTTTTCCTTCATTGCGAGCAGGAGGTTGATCAGAGCTCCATGCGGGACGGCAACTCCCTTGGGCAGCCCCGTTGAGCCCGAGGTATAGATCACGTACGCCGCATTGCCAGGCTGTATCTGCATGCCCGGATCATGTGCTGGTTCGGCAGCCAGTGTTTCTTCATCGAGAAACAAGAGCCGCGCCGAACAAGAATCAAAAAGGCCTTTCATTCCGGGTTCGGTTAGCAGCGTGTCGACTCCTGCGTCGTGCAGGATGTATTTCAAGCGCTCTGGGGGATGGTTGGAATCCAGCGGCAGATAAGCTCCACCTGCCTTAAGAATCCCGAGCAATGCGGCGACCATCGCCACAGAGCGATCCATGCATATGCCCACGATTACTTCGGGGCCTACGCCACGCCTTTTCAGATGATGGGCTATCCGGTTGGACCATGCGTTCAGATCGAAGTAGCTGCATTGATGATTTCCGGACGCGACAGCGACCGCGTTTGGAGTTTTCTTTACCTGTTCATCAAATAAACGAACCAGTGTTTCGACCGACCCGCATTCAACGGGCCCGCCCTGCCAGTCGCTCAGCAACTTTGCCCATTCCGTTTTGCTCAACAGGCGCTCGTTGCGATACTCCGCCTCGTAGTTCTGGACCAAATCCCTGAGGGCTGCTTCGTAGTAACCGGCGAACCTTTCAGTGTCATTCTCCGAGAAGCGTGACGACTCGAGATAAAGCTGAAGCTGGAGCTGAAGGCTGAACGGGTCGAGGCTGAATTCCGCAACCAGCGGAAAGTTCGTCTCCTGGAAATTCTGAACGGCAAGCGGAAATATCTCGTTCTGTTGCGGCAGCAGGGTCCCATAGACATGAAAGTGCAGAAACATGAATGTGGCATCGAACAGCAAACGCCGCCCAAGCAGATTTTGGATTGCAGCCATCGGATAGTGCCGATGCGGCAGCAATTCCTTTTCAGTTTCAAACACGATATGCACAAGATCTCGCCACGATCTGCCCTGCACCGCCACTTGAAATGGCAGAGTATTCAAAAACAATCCGAGAATGCGCTCGCCGTCCGGACCCTCGGGGCGTCCATGCGCAACCAGCCCGGTAATCACTTGTTCCTGTCCGGTGATCAACGCCAATACCCGCAAGTGTGCCGCCAGCAGGACGGTTTTAAGAGGGGCATTGTTTTCCTGCGATAGCTTCTTCAATGCCTCCGAAAGTTCGCGCGCAATTGTTACCTGAACCGTTCTGACGTGCCTCGCTCGATCACTCTCCGCAGTTCCTTCCGGAGCGAACAACGGGCCGGCCGGCTCGCCTCCGAGCTTGCGCTGCCAGTATTCGCGCGCGTCCGCCGAAGCTAGGGCCTTCCGTTCCATTGCGACGAAGTTACGGTAGGAAAGCCCGCTGGCAGGTTGAGGTCCTTCCGCAGGATTTCTAAGCAGGGCCAGATAGGTCTCAAAGAGCTCCGTCACAGCAACAGCAAAGCTCCATCCATCCAGGACGGCGTGATGACGGCTGAAGGTGAATTGAAAACTATCGTCAGAGCGCAAGTGGACCTTGAGGCGCACCAACGGAGGCTGGCGCCAATCAAATTTTTGTTCGCGCTCTGTTTGAAGGGCTGCGACGATAACGGATTCCTGCTCTGAGGCGGACAGGTGCCGAAGGTCTTCGATTTGTATCGACACCGGCGCCGTCCGATAGACGATCTGGAGTGGTTCCCTAAACGAAGTGAGATCGAAAGCCGTCCTCAGAACCGCATGACGCGAGGACATCCACTGTAGGGCTCTCCGCATGCAGCCTTCATTCCAGTGGCAGCGCAGATGAAAGGAGGTAATGTCCAGATACATGGCCCGTTCAGGACTGTATTGGTCATGAAACAACATGCCCAATTGGAGGCTGGCGAGCGGATATGCGTCCTCGACCTCTTGTGGCAGTTTTTCCCGATCTTGAGCGCTGATCATGCTGAACGGTTCAACTTGCAAAAGGTCCAGGACATCTGGGTCAGCCGAACTGAGTGAAGAGACGAGTTGTCGGACCGTCGGATTTTGAAAGAGCTGCGGAAGCGCAAAATTCAGCCCTTTTTGCTGCAGCAGCGACCGCACGCGGATACTGCGGATGGAATCTCCACCCAGCGCAAAAAAGTTATCGTCAATGCCAACCTTTTCCACCCCAAGGACCTCAGCCCAGACCTGCACCATGATCTGTTCTTCCGGAGTGCGCGGCATCGTGAAGGCGACACTTAATTCGGGGCGTGTGGATTCGGGGGCGGGCAGCGCTCGCCAATCCAGCTTGCCATTGCTCGTGATCGGGAGTTTCTCGAGTGCAACAATGGCGGAAGGCAACATTGCTTCAGGCAATCTGGCTCTCAGCCACTGCCGCACTTCATCACTGCGGGGATTGCTGCCGTCTTTGTAAACGACATAGGCAACCAGGCGTTTGTCGCCAGGCACATCCTCGCGAGCAGTCACAGCGGCGTTCCATATGGCTGGATGTTGCCGCAGATTAGCTTCGATCTCTCCCAGTTCAACCCGGAACCCGCGGATTTTTACCTGCCGGTCTACACGGCCAAGAAACTCAACCTGACCACCGGGCCAATAACGTGCTTGATCACCGGTTCGATACAGCCGGCCTCCCGGCTCCAAGGCAAATGGATCGGGGATAAATTTTTCTGCGGTAATATCCGGCAGGTTGAGATAGCCTCGCGAAACATTGCTCCCTGCGATGCAAAGCTCACCCGCAGTTCCCACTGGTACCGGCTGGAGCTCTTGGTCGAGGATGTAAATCGCGCTGCCGTGCAGAGGCCGCCCAAGAGGTACGGTCGAGCCGCAGATGTCCCCAGCCAACTCCTCGACCTTGCATGTTAGAACGCCGACGGTCGTTTCCGTGGGGCCGTAGTGATTGAGAAGAGTGCATGAGGGCTCGGCGTTTCGAAATCTGTTGACGAGATCCCAGGTCAGAGGTTCGCCGCCGAGAATCAAACAATGTTTCGGCAACAGGTCCGCGCCGTCACGCCCCGGAAGCAAGGCATTGAGGTGAGATGGAACGATCTTCAGGCAATCAATGTGCTCGCGACGGCAATACGCCGCCAATTTTTGGGAATCAGTAATGGCATCTTCGGCAATGATATGGAGAACTCCTCCAGTACAGAGAGCACTGAAGATGACCGTATTTCCCAGATCGGCCGTGAACGTCGAAACAGTTGCAAAGTTAAGAGCTGGTAGGGGCCCCAGCCGTCCAAGAATCCCTCTGAGGTAGCTGTAAAGTTGCCCATGCTCAACTGCAACCCCCTTTGGTGATCCAGTAGAGCCGGATGTGTAGATAATGTACGCAAGATTTGCGGGCGCAACGGCAACTACCGGGTTCTCAGTAGAACCGCTGAACGGTTCGATTTCCGGACCGTCCAGGCAGAGCACCTGAACATCCATATCTAAAGAGGGGATAACCTGCTGTTTGCTCGTTATTACTGTTTTGATCCCCGCATCTTGCAGGATTTTTTTCAACCTGTCCGGGGGCCAGGCAGTATCCAGTGGTACATAAGCAGCGCCGGCCTTCAGGACTGCCAGCATGCCAACCAAAAAATGAACGGACCGGCCCAGAAGGATTCCAATCCCTTCCTCAGTCCTGGTTGCTGCCGAGATCAGCAGATGAGACAGTTGGTTCGCACGCTTGTTTAGTTCCCTGTATGTCAGTCGCAACGCTTCGTCCACAGCAGCAACGTGGTCAGGCGTAATCTGGGCCTGCAATTCGAACAGGTGATGAATGCACGTCTCTGCCGGTAAAACCTGTGCCGGACCACTGGCCTGAGCGTTAAAATGCCGCAGAATCCGGTCGCTTTCCTCAGAGCTCAAGATAGGCAACGCCCCTATCCGATCTCCCGGTCTGCGGGCGATCGACTCTGTAAGAACACAAAAACTATCTAAGAGAAGCTGAACATATTCGGGAGTGAGCCGGCGTGCATTGTAATGGAATTCCAGTTCAGCAGCGTTCGAGTGGACCACCACCAGCTTGAAATCAAAAGGCTCGCCGCAGACATCAACCCGGCCCGGATTGAATGTGAGTTCTGTTCCCGCGTTCGAAGCGTTCACGTTGTGGAACTCGAACAGTACTGGAGCAAAAGGCTGTCCTTTATAACGCGGTGTCGCGGTGACGCAATCCCAGGAAAAGTATTCAAGCGATTCTTCAATGGCGCTCCGCGCGTTCTCTGCCTGCCGCAACACCTGCTCAAATTCCATTTCCTGGCGCACAACACAGCGGTAAGGGACGGTTACAGTCATGTTGCCGATCGCGCGCTGCAGAGGCTCATAGGTGCGAGCGTCGCATACACATCCCAGGAGCATTTCGGCCTCTCTACCCTCGATCCGCGACAGGAACACCTCCCAGCATGCCATCCACACATGTTCAACTGAAGATCCGAACCGCTCCGCTAGTTCCTGGACAGCGGTCCACACCTGCTGTGCCTGCGGGGTACCCAGCCACTTTGGTTCAAACAATGGCTCAGGCGCGTTACTGTTTCTCCACAGCAACTGTACTGGTGGTGTGCCGGAGTAATCATGGAATTTCTGCTGGAACCGCAATGTCTCCTCGTCAGCGGACTGCAGAATCTCGAATTGCCATTCGGCGTAATCCGCATACTGCATGGGTTCCTCATGCGACGGGTTCTGCCCTGCGTAATAGCAATGGGATATCTCCTCCACCAGCAAGCCGACCGTGGTACGGTCACCGCACAACCCAGGCAGATCGATCAGGAGATGATTTTCTGTTGGAGAGCTCTCAATGAGACTGAAAATCCGCTTTTGCAATTCCCCTTCGGGGCAGGATTGCTGCCCGGAATCGGGTCGCATGCGGCCATTCTCCGCCACGCGATTGCTCACTTCCAACTTCACACGCTCCGGCTGTCCAATCACCTGGAGCGGATTCGACATGCCAGGAAAAATCGAAAAACTGGTGCGCAGGATTTCATGCCGCGCGACAACATCCGCGAGAGCAGCCTCGAGTCTGTGCCGATCCAGCGGGCCCTGAATGAGAACGTCACACCGGACCCTGCATGTCGGGCTGCCCTCGGCCTGTTCAAGGAGCCACACCCGCTCCTGTTGAGAAGAAAGTCTGTATCCCTGGATTGCAGCGGTATCCTTCATAACTTCCCTAGCCCCATGGAAGCAGATCTTTCGCATTCACTGGCTCAGCCATGGCGACAAGAATTTTTCTCGGACCCTGGAATGGACGGCGACCGTGTGCGGCCAACATGTTGTCAAGCAGCAGCACATCTCCTTGTTGCCAGTCGAACTCTATAGTCGCCTCGGCAAAGGCCCGGCGTACTTCCTCCAACGCCTCCTTTCCAATGGGACTGCCATCGCCATAACGTGTCTGACGGGGAAGGTTTTCTTCTCCGTACGTTGCAAGTAGAGACTCCTGCAGGCCCTTGGGCAGATTGCTCAGGTGGAACAGGTGCGCTTGGTTGAACCAGACCATCTCACCGGTCTGCGGATGTCTCGCAACTGCATCTCGCACCTGCCATGTGCGCAGGTGGTCCCCCTCAAACCATTCCCATCCCATCCCGGCTTCGCGGCAATAAGCTTCTACTTCGGTGCGCTCTTGCGTCTGGAAAACGGTCTGCCAAGGGAGATCAACTCCGGTGATGTAGTTTCTGACGTACATCACCTTCTTGCTGGCAAATCGTTCACGCACATCGGGGTCCATACACTTGTAAACGGTACGGCTGTCCGCAATGGGCGTTTGACCTCCGTGCATTGGCGCCTGTGCGCAGAAAAACCAGATCTTCATGGGCCAGGTACTGGCATAGGAGTTTTCATTGTGCATTGGGATCGTCTGGTCCGGCGGGTACTCCGTAGAGGTATAAATCCGGTTATGGATTTGGGTACGCGGAGTGGAACGGTAGGTGTACTCTGCCATCTCGCCGGACAGAGCCAGCGCAATCTTCTCAAACTCCTCGATGATTTGCACCGGGAAATTGCGGAATAGAATTCCCCCGTGCGTCCGCAGCCGCTCACAAATCCGGTCTCGATGAGATGCGACCCATCCGGCGAGATCCATGTTTTCCATCCTTGGTTCCACCGCGAGCGGCAGTAGCTGGCCGCCACGCATTTCGCAAGTGCGAACCAGTTCTTCCTCTTCAACTCGGATCATCTTGCGCTTGATTGCTGCTGGACTTTTCAAAGAAATTCGAGAACCTACAGTTTTCACAGGGAGCTCCGATTTTCTGAGGAGGGCTGGCGGCGCCTCCTCATCAGCTTTTTCAGGTTGGTCTCAACTAGTTGCTTCTGTTTGTCGGTACGCTGCTTTTCCGCGATGGTGTTCAGCCATTCTGCGAGCTGCCGCACGCGAACCTCGGGTTCATCAGCGACTCGCTGCAATATCAGGGTGTACTGCCTGCTCAGCGCCTCAATTGTTGACGCGGCAAACAATCTGGTGTCGTATTCCAAAGAGCCGTGCAATCCGTCAGCATCGGCCAACACATTCAACTTCAGGTCATAGCGTGGTATTTCGTATTCCACGGAGAACGGCGTCAGTTCAATCCCGGATAATGTGCGGCGCTGTGGCGGAGCCGGCATGAAAACAAACCAGATGCGAAACAGCGGTGCTCGTACAGAGTCGCTTTCCCCGTGCAGTTCCTTAAGAAGCAATTCAAATGGGACGTCCGCATGGGCGTGGGCCGAGAGGACGGTTTCCCGGGCGCGGGAGAGCACGTCAGAAAACGTGATTTCTCCTCCCACGTCAGTCCGATAGATAACTGTATTCACAAAAAACCCAATCAATCCCGCGAACTCAGTCCGCTTTCTGTTATCAACCGGGCTGCCGATTGAAATCGCATCTTGGCCCGACCAGATTTTTAGCAGGACTTGAAACGCGGCCAGAAGGACGGTCATCGGAGTGGTTCTGCAAGAAAAAGCCACCTTCTCAAGCGAGTGCTGAACCTCTGGCCCAAGTTCAAAATAAGCTCTCTTGGCCTGCACACCCGGCGCGTCGTGACCTGGGAAGTCGGAAGGGACCTCGCGGTCTGCAGCGCAGTCGTGAAGCTGACTCTTCCAATAAGCGATTTGTGGCTGTAAGTGATTGCTCTTCAGCCATTCTCGTTGCCAGTGGACAAAATCGATGTACTGCAATGGCAGTTCGGGAAGCTGTGCCACCCTTCCTGAAGCTTCTGCTTCATAAAGCGCCGCAAGATCATGAATCAGGATTTCAAGAGATTGGCCATCACAGATAACGTGATGCAGAGTAATCAGGGCAACATGATGATTGTCGTCCAAACGCAGCAGCTTGGCCCGTATCGGGGGGGCCGCCTGAATGTCGAATGGGCACCGGCCTTCCTGCACAGCCAAGGCTCGTGCTTTGGGTTCATGCTCGCTAGCCGGAATTCCGGCAAGGTCCTCAACCTGTAACTGAAGCGTGAAATCGGGAATAACCTGCTGCATTGGAATTCCATCAGTCACTTTGAAGACCGTGCGCAATATGTCATGGCGTTGAAGCAATCCATTCAGGCTGCGCTCGAGCAACAAGGGGTTGAGTGGTCCTCTCAGCTGGACGGCCAGCGGGACGTTATAGGTCGGCATGCCCGGATACATTTGGTCCAGGAAAACAAGCTGCTGTTGAGCAAATGAGAGTGGCGCCGGGCCGGAGGAACCGGTGCGACGCGGAACAACTTCCTGAGCAACCTGCAGCCGTTCTTCCCGAAGTAGCCTGAAAAATTCCGCTCTTTGGGCCGGGGAAAGACTGGCTAGGAGTTCCAGCCGGCTCTTACCAATATTCATTGTTTGACTTTGATCTGATTCAAGCCTGGATCGAGGAGGAAAGGCTCGCAGCAATGTGGAGTTGATCTTCGAGAACGGCGTCAATGTCCGTTCCGGTAGTTAACGGGTTAGAAAGCACGGCCCTCAGTGCAACGATGGGAATTTGGGCTCCATTGCAGGTCGCTGTCAGGGATGTGCGTGAAACAAAAGTGCGGCCGCATAACCGCTGCTTCTTTTGAAGAGCGGTATTCCACCGACTTATGATCTGATTGTCTTCTACCGTGAGCTTTCTCATTACAGCTCGTTCCCGTAGGTATTCAGGGATATATCTGTAGGCAACGATGTTGAGTTCTGGTTCCAGCAACAGTTCGAAGTCGGGCATTGACTTCAACCGCTCGGCCAGGTAGCCGGCCTTTCGGATGCCCTGCTCAATCAGGTACTCGTATCCCCCGGCGCCGATGAGGTTCAGTCCGGCGTGAAGGTAAAGGGCTGAATTCAAACGCGAACCTTCGATCGTGCGCCTACCCAGATCGACAGAAGTTGGTCGAATGATGTAGCGGGCTTGCTTTTCAATCGCACGCGCTGCGCCCGGGTCTTTGAAAATGGAAATCCCCACGCCCACCGGCAGATACAGCTGCTTGTGGCCGTCAATGATCACGGAATCCGCGCGCTCAATGCCCTTTAACTT
>JBLMYN010000079.1:0-12855 GCA_050258305.1 Actinomycetota bacterium | reverse complement strand
GCGCTCATCAGCGTTGTTCAGCGGCAGGGTTTCTGCGCAGTACCTGCAGAATCCCGGTCAGGAGCATACCTGGAGTCGGAGGGCAGCCGGGGATATACGCGTCCACGGGAATGACTTTGTCTACTGCGCCAACCACAGCATGGCTCTGGGCAAAGATGCCGCCGCTGCAGCCGCAGGCGCCCACGGCGATGACCAGCTTCGGCGCGGGCACTGCTTCATATGTCTGCCTTACTGCGACTGCCATATTGCGCGTCACCGGACCGGTGACCAGCAGCATGTCAGCGTGTTTGGGCGAAGCGACAAAGTGAATGCCGAAGCGCTCCAGGTCGTAATAAGGATTGGTGAGCGCTGCGATCTCGGCTTCACAACCGTTGCACGAGCCGGCATCAAGTTGGCGGATGTTCAACGCCCGGCCCAGGAGTCGCCGGATTTCCTCCTTCACAATTTGCGCGGCGGCTGGGTTGATCTGCACCTCAGTTCCACGCTCGAAGTCAAAAAGCTGCACCAGTTGTTGCCGCGCAACGCCACAGCGCAGCAGCTTCTTCGCATGGAAAAACGCCTGCTGACCGGCTTCCATGCAGCGACCGCAGCCGATGCACTCACCATAATCCATCCGCAGCAGTCGCCGCCCTTCAGCTTCTACGATCGAGAGCGCCGAGGTAGGGCAGACGTTGGTGACCTCGGCAGCAATCACCGCATTCAACCGTGCCGGGTCGATCTCCGGCATGCGGCCCCCCGCGGCGTTGCCCAGGAGTTCTTCCACCGGAATCAGGCTCTGCGGTGCTTTCAGACTGCCTTCGATCACGTCAAAAATCATCGGTCACATCCGGAGTAGGAAAGATTGAAGCTCTTGTTGATCAAGGGAAAATCCGCGATCACATTGCCCGCCACGGCATGCGGCAGCGCGGGCCAGTTCTGGAACGAAGGAGATTTGATGTAGCAGCGCGTGAGCCGGCCGTTTTCGCCTTCCACCCAGTACAGCAGCTCGCCGCGCGGCGATTCCACGGCTGAAAAGCCCGTGAACTGCGTGTCGCTGCGGAAATCCGCTCTGACCGGCCCCGGTTGCAACTGGTCGAGCGTCTGCAGGATCAGTCTGGCTGAAATTGCCGCCTCGCTGATGCGCACGCGCGCGCGGGCGAGCACGTCACCGTAATGCAAAGTAGGAACCTCCAGCGTGAGTCCCTGGTATGCGCCGTAAGCATGGTCGCGCCGGAGATCGACATCAATGTTGCTGGCGCGCGCCACGATTCCCACCACGCCGAGGTCTGCGGCAACCTGGTGTTGCAGCACGCCCGCGCCTTCAAACCGGTTTTGAACGGATGGCCGTTCCATGATGATGTTCGACATTCGGGCAAATTCATCCGCCGCCTGTACTACCGCCTGGTGCAGCGCTTCCACGGCCACGGGGTTAATGTCACGCGTAAGGCCGCCGGGAACAGCAACGCCGCGCCAGTAGCGTGAACCGATCACGCGCGCGCTCGCCTGCAGCAGGTCTTCCTTGATCCGATTGCAGTATGCGGCCGGAACGATAAAGGCCACATCGCCGGAGAGCGCACCCACGTCGGCGACATGGGCCATCATTCGCTCCAATTCCAGACCGGCCAGCCGAATCAGTTGTGCACGAGGCGGTACTTGTACTGCGTGCGCCTCTTCGATTGCCTGGCAGTACGCCACCGCATGCGCGAAGCAGTTATCGCCCGACACGGATTCCGCAATCATTGGGCCGTTCATAACCGGGGATCCCTGAAACAGCTTTTCCGTTCCCTTGTGCGTATAGAAGTGACGCAGCTCAAGGAACAGCACATTGTCGCCCATCACGCTGAAGCGGAAATGCCCCGGCTCGATCACGCCCGCGTGCACGGGCCCCACAGCAACTTCGGCCACACCTTCCCCTTCTACCCTGAGGAACCTGTAGGGCTCCCGCGATTGGAGTGGCTCCGGGCCATCGCGCTCCACCATCGGACGGGAGCCGGCCGGCCAGTACTCGTGAAATAAAAGCGGCCGCAGGTCAGGATTGCCGGTGATCTCAATCCCGTACTGATCGTGCAACTCACGCTCGTACCACGCGGCGGACGCGGTAACCGCCGTGAGCGAGGGCAGCGGGCCGGGTTCGGTTTCCACCAGCACGCGGTAGCCTTCGCCGGGAACATCAATGATGTAGCGCACCACCGGCTTTCCTGTTGCCGCGTCCTGCGAGCCAAAGAGGCACACCAGACGTGCAGGCCGTGGCTGGGTCGATTGCAGAAGGCGTGCGGCTTCAATGGCTCCGCCGAGCCTTGCCGCCTGTTGAGAAGTGGTATTCATGAACTCAATACCGCCATGGCGCGATGAATCATCTCTACGAACGCGACTGGAAGATGCACTCCCAGGCCCAGCACCGCGCACAAGCACAGTCCCATGGCCGCCATCTCCGTCGGGGTAACAACTGCGGCTTTCTCGAGCGAGCCCTCGCCGCTGAGCATGCGCTGCAACTGGAAGATCAATGCACCGAAGCCGACCACAATCGCAATGAGCACAACCGTCACCATGAGGTGGTTTTCCTGCGCGAATGCCGCGTTCAAAATAGCAAACTCGCTGATAAACAGCGAAAACGGAGGCATGCCGATGATCGCGAGCACGCCGGCTGCCAGGAAAACGCTGGTCCAGCGCATGCTGCGCGCCATGCCCTTGATCTTGTCGAGGCGCAACGTGCCAAACTTCTCGCGCACGTTGCCGGCGGCGAAGAACAGCAATGACTTGGCCGCGGAGTGGTTGAAGCTGTGCAGCAGAGCGCCATAGACGCCGAGCGGAACGCCAATGCCGATCCCTGTCGCCACCATACCCATATGCTCTACGCTGCTGTAGGCGAGCAGGCGCTTCAGGTCGCGTTGCACCATCATCAGCAGTGATGCGCCGATCAGTGAGAGGGCGCCGAAGGTCAGCAGCATGGTGTGGCTGAAGGCCGACCCGATGGCGTGTACAGTAATAGCGTCATAGCGCAGCAGAGCATACATGGCGCAGTTCAAAAGCGCGGCGGAAAGCATGGCGCTGATGGGCGAAGGCGCTTCCGCGTGCGCATCCGGCAGCCAGCTATGCATGGGGACAAAGCCGATCTTGGTGCCGTAGCCGACAGCCACAAAGAGGAATGCGAGCTTCACCAGGCTTGGGACACGTTCTCCCATCGCCGGTCCAGCCTGTACGAGCGACGTCCAGTTGAGCGCTACCGCCGACGGGATCCCGGAACGCACTGCCGCCAGGTAGAGCGCAATTGTCCCAAACAGCGCGAACGCGATGCCGACCGTGCATACAATGAGATACTTCCATCCGGCTTCCACGGCGCCTTCAGTGTTGTAAAAGCCAACCAGCAGGGCGGAGGCAAGCGTGGTGGCTTCCATGGTGATCCACAGCAGGCCGAGATTCTCTGAGAAATATACTGCCAGCATGGTGAACAGGAACAGAAACAGCAGGCAGTAAAACCAGCGTGGCGAAGAAAACCGGCCTTTGGGAACGTGGCGCAAATAACTCCCGGAATAGAGCAGCGTGACAAAGAAGACGAACCCAAGGCTCATCAGGAACAGTGACGTGAGCCCATCGGCACGGAAATATGCTCCGGCCCGAACGGCTGTTTGCTGATGCACACGCCAGGCAACGTTGAGCAGCAGCAGGATTTCAACGCAGCCGCCGGCAAGGGCGAACCGGGTGGCCCGGCGGGCGTCACGGAATGCCAGCACGCTGAGCGCAACCAGTGCAGGCACGAAGAGAGGGAGCAGCAAAGTCATCGCCGTTATCCTCTCAGCCTGCGCAGTTTGGAGACATCCAGATCGGCAAAGCTTTCGCGGATGCGAAAGGTGAAGAGACCCATGAGAAAGACTCCGATGAGCACGTCAAACGCGACGCCGATTTCAATCACCAGAGGCATGCCGAACGTGGTCACCAGGGCGGCCATGAAGATTCCGTTTTCCAGGATCAGCAAGCCCAGGATCTGTGCCAGCGCCTTGTTGCGCGTGATCATGAGAAAGCAGCCCATCAGCATGATGGCTACCGCGGCGGCCAGGGGATCGCGAGCGACGTTCAGTTCGACGGCATACGACTGTACGGCGGAAAAGGAAACCAGGATCAGCGCCGCCGCAACGAACACCGAAGGAGCCGGCGAGAGCGAGGCGTTCACGTCACGCGTGGTGCGCAGCTTGCGCACGAGATAGAAAAGCACGTAAGGAATCGCTACCACCTTCATGGCGACAACCATGAAGCCGATGAGAAATGCCTCCGTTGAGTGGTGCAGGTGTGCAATCGCAAATACCTGTGCCGCGATCACCGCCGACTGCACCATGAATAGAGAAATACAGGTGGAAAGGCGCTTGCTCCCGGCGAGCAGCAGCAGCGTAAGAAAAATCAGCACCGTGGAGGAGTTGAGCACGTGCGCGGCGGCGTGACTGATGATTCCCATTCCGGTTACTTCCTCAAAATGACCGTAAAAACAATGGCTAAAATGGCCAGCGCGGAGGCGATGCCGAGAAACTCCGGCACCACGTACATCCTCAGCTTGGCGACGATGCTTTCGAGAACCGCAATCGCAGCCAGCGCCAGGCACCACTTCACCGCGAACGCACCCAGGGCGATCACGCTCGCCGCAAACCCCGTCGCTGCGGCAATGCCCCAGGGTGCAAACAGCGCGATTGCCAACGCGATCAGCAGGTTCAGCTTCAGAGCCTGCACCGACTCGATGAAGGCAAGCGCCGGCCCGGAGTATTCGAGCACCATGGCTTCATGCAGCATCGTGAGCTCGAGATGCGTGGCCGGATTGTCCACCGGCATGCGTCCGGTCTCCGCCAGCAGGACAAAGATCAGCGCCGTGATGGCGAGGACGTGCACTGCGGAAATATCAAAGAATTCCTGCTGCCACGTCCAGGCACTGATCGATGCAATACTTGCGGACCGGGAAACAATGGCGACTGCAATCAGTGATAGCAGCAGAGGAGCTTCCGCCAGCGCAGATACCATGGCTTCACGGCTGGCGCCCATGCCACCGAAACTGCTTCCTGGATCAAGCGCGCCCAGCATCAGGATGAATCGCGCAAACGCCAGCAGGTAGATGAGCAGGATGAAATCGCCGGTGAACGACAGCAAGCCGCTGAAGCAGAGCAGCGGGATGAACGCGGCTGCCGCTACCGTGAGCGCAAATGCCATCCTCGGGCCCGCACGGAACAGCCATGAGGCCGAGGGCGGCACGATCTCCTCTTTGTGAATCAGCTTCCACAGTTCGTAATAGGGCCGCAGCACGCTGGCGCCGCGCCGCCGCTGCAGGATTGCCTTGAGGCGCATGATGATTCCTCGCGCCAGAGGCGCGCTCGCCAGCAACACTACGAACTCAATGATCTTTAAGGCGATCATCAGCGGAACCTCATCAGCAGCAGCATGGAAAGCAAGGCAATAAAGATATAAAGCAGATAAAGCTGGATGTTGCCGGTCTGCAGGCGGCGCAACTGCTGCGCCAGGCCCAGCAGGGAATCAAATATTGGACGGTAGAGCGTTTGCTCGTACGACGTGGTTCGCCGCGACTGATAAGAGATTGACGACGGCGCATACGGGCGGTCGGCAGGCAGCATTTCCAGCTTGCGGTCAGGCTTGTACACAGTCGCGAATACCGTACGCAGCGGTTTCGAAAAGCATGAGGCCGTGTACTGCATCCGGCTTGTGAGCTCGCTGAGGCCGCATGCCCAGATGGCGGAGGTCCGCACCGCAACGCGAACCAGCGCGGCACAAACTCCGGCAAGCAGCACGATGATGGCTGCCTTTGAGATTCCGCTCTGGATGGCTGCCACCGCGGTGTAATCGGCGCCGGGAACAAGTTCCTGCGCAAGCGACCACAAGGGACGGACCAGCACCCAGGGCACGAGGCCGATGACCACACACGCTGAAGCGAGAGCGGCGAGCGGCGCCAGCATTGAACGCGGGGCTTCGTCATTTGTTGGTGCGGTAACGGCAGCGGTGGCCGTCGTTGCGGCGGTGCGGGGCCTTCCCAGAAACGTGCTGCCGTAAACGTTGACAAAGCATGCGGCGGCAAGCCCGCCGGTGAGCGCAAGAACGCCTGCCATCAGGGGCAGCACGATCTGGACGGCAGTGTCCGGCACCTGCGCGCCGGAAAGAAAGCTCTGAAAGGCGATCCATTCTCCAATGAAGCCGCTGAACAGCGGCAGGCCTGCGATAGACACGCAGCCAACCAGGAAGAGGACGGCCGTGACCCGCATGCGCTTGTGCAGCCCGCCCATTTCATTAAGGTTGAAGGTGTGGGTGTGGTGGTGAATGGCTCCTGCGCCGAGGAACAGCAGGCTTTTGAAGATGGCGTGATTCAGGCAATGCACCAGGGCCGCCAGCAACGCTAGTGCGGCGACGGCCGGCGCACCGGCATTGAAACAGACCAGCGCCGCTCCGATTGCGAGGTAAATAATCCCGATATTCTCCACGCTGGAATAAGCCAGCAGGCGTTTCATGTCGATTTCGAAGATCGCGTAGAGAATGCCAAGTACGGCGGAGACTGCGCCAGCCGCCAGCACCAGGTATCCGCCCCAGCGGGGCCCGCCGCCCAGGAAGTCGAAGGCAAACCGCAGAAAGGCATATACGGCGGTTTTCAGCATTACGGCGGACATCAGCGCAGAAACCGGCGTGGGAGCGATGGGGTGCGCCTTGGGCAGCCAGACATGCAGGGGGATGATGCCTGCCTTGGTGCCAAAGCCAACGAAGGCCAGCAGGAAGATGGACGTCTTCAAAGATGCAGGCAGACCTACGGCGGCCACCCGGATGGACGCAAAGTCGAGCGAAGGCGTATACGGCGCAAACAGGAGGAACGCCGCAATCACCAGCGCGGCGCCGGCATGCATCATGAGCAGGTAGATAAACATGCTGCGGCGGCGAGGCTCGGAGTCGCCCTCCAGGACGATCAGCGCGGTGGAGAGCAGCGTCATCAGCTCCCAGCCGAGAAAGAAGGCGAACACGCTCGCGCCGGTGACCACCAGCACCATGGAAAGCAAAAAAAGCGGTAGCAGGATCCAGTACCAGGTGCCGCGTGCGTCACCGTAGTGGGCTTCGGCGTAAGGCACGGAAAAGACAACTACGGGAACAGAAACAGCGCAGACAAGGAACAGAAAGACACCGCCCAGGCGGTCAATGGAAAGCAGGAACGTAAACGGGCTGAAGCGAGTCAGGTCCAGCATCAGTGGCGACCCGCTGTACCAGACACCGATGGCCGCTGCGGCTCCGGCCGTCAGCGCGACTGCGGTCAACGCGGCCGCAGCATTGCGGGACCACCTTGTGCGCAGGATGCATACCGGCACCGGCGCAATCACCAGCAACAGATACAGCGTGTTGAAACCAATCATCATGAAGGTGGGCTTAGTGCTGTACGCTCATCGTGGCACGCGTGAACTCATCGCCGCCCCCGCGCCGGCGTTTCAAGCTGCTGCAGCATACCCTGCACGCTGACCAGATGGTTGTTGAAGATCTCCCTGGCAACATCGAGCAGGCGAAAGATCGCAGTATCACGAATGGAGTAATAAACATTCTGGCCCTCCTTGCGTCCGGCGACGATATTGCGTCCGCGCAACAGCGCCAGTTGCTGGGAGATGGTGCTCTGCTCCACATTGAGGCGAGTGCAAAGGTGGTTGACGCCGATTTCGCCGTCCCGCAGGGAGTCAATGATGCGGATGCGCAGGGGATGGGCCAGCGCCTTGAAGAACTCGGTTTTGAAGCGGCCGAGTTCCGAGGCATCGGCGGCCTGCCGTTTGATGCGCGGATACCGGGACATGTGAGTATTCAGATATTACGATATATCATTGAGGCAAGTCACTGCTGGATTCGGTCGCAAGAAGTTACAAAAGGCCAGTCTCCACTCGAAGGCATCAAGCTTCCCTTACCGTGCGCGGAGGTCTTCACCAGGGTGAAAAGAGGCAGGGTGGCCCAGGTGTATCGCGTGTGTAGCCATGTTGTTTGTTTTTCTGCGGATGCGCCCGTGTCGATGCTTTGAGAGCGGCTGTACCACAACGTTCTCGAAACGGAACGATTTGCTCCTGGACAACGCTTCTGCTGCTTGCATTGCTGTTGGGCGTCTGGCTCTGCAAGGCGAGCTCTAGCTTTCACCGAACTGCACTCTGCTTGTGATACAGCGGCGAGATCTCGCGCAGGCGGCCCACCGTTTCAGGAATTACCTGGATCGCGAACTCGATGTCCGCTTGTGTTGTCTGCTTGCCCAGGCTGACGCGGATACTGGAGCGCGCCCGCTCGTGCGGCAGTCCCATGGCCAGCAGCACGTGCGAAGGCTCAATGGCTCCCGAAGAACATGCTGCGCCGCTGGAAACCGCCAGGCCTTTAAGATCGAGCGCGATGACCAGCGCTTCGCCTTCGATGTAATCGAACCACAGGTTCGTCGTATTGGGAACCCGCGGCGCGCCTGCGCCGTTTACGCCCGCAGCTTCAACTTTGGCCAGGACTTCATCCTGCAGCCGGTCACGCATGGCTGCCATCTCTGCCGCGGCGCCGCTGTTGAGCCACCCGGCGGCAAGCTCTGCAGCTTTGCCCAGCCCCACAATGCCGGGAAGATTCTCTGTGCCTGCGCGCCGCTGCCGTTCGTGGCTTCCGCCATAAATCAGCGGCTGTATCAGCGTGCCTTTGCGGACGTACATGGCGCCCGTGCCCTGCGGGCCGTGGATTTTATGCCCGGAGATTGAGAGCACGTCGCAGGCGATCTTCTCCACGTCAATCGGGATTTTGCCCGCGGCCTGGACTGCATCGGTATGAAAGAAGACGTCAGCCTCACGGGCGATTTTGCCGATCTCTTCTACTGGCTGGATCACGCCGGTTTCATTGTTCGCCATCATGATGCTGATAAGCCGTGTATTCGGCCGCACAGCCTTGCGAACTTCGTCCGGATCGATTTCGCAGCGCTCATTTACGGGCAGGTGCGTCACTTCGCAACCCATCTGCTCGGCCCGCTTGCAGGTGTTGAGCACCGCGCTGTGTTCGATGGTGGAGGTGATGATATGGTCGCCCTTGCTGACCAGGCCAAAGATGGCTGCGTTATCACCTTCAGTTCCACCGCTGGTGAAGACCACCTCCGCAGGACGGCAATTGAGCAGCGCCGCCACGGCTCCGCGCGCCTTCTCCACCGCTGCGCGCGCATGCTGCCCATAGTGGTGGATGGACGAGGCATTACCGAAGCCCTCCAGATAGAACGGCTTCATGGCCTCGAACACCTCCGGCAGGACCGGCGTGGTGGCGTTATTGTCGAGGTAAACGCGGCGCATGCCTTCATTTTACGCTTGCGCGACGAATCCACCAGAAGGGCCGCAACAAACAGCTCAGAACCGTGATGGAAAGCATTCCGCCATCAGTACGCAGCATTCAGCCCTGAAGCAGTGTCAAAGTCGAAAAAAATCAGCCCCTGATCTACCGTTCAGGGGCTGAATGCTGTTTGGTGGCCGCTTTCTGCTATCTCTGCTCGATCGGGATATACCGGTTCGGATATTTCGGTCCCACGTATTCCGCGCGGGGACGGATGAGCCGGTTGTCATCAAGCTGTTCGATCACGTGCGCCGCCCAGCCGCTGATGCGGGAGACAGCAAAAATCGGCGTGAACAGGTCAACATCCAGGCCCAGTGTGGTGTATGTGGACGCGGAGTAGAAGTCCACGTTAGCGTTGAGATGTTTTTCGTTCTTGATGTATTTTTCAATGGCGGCGGACATGTCGTACCACTTGGGGTTTGCGTCCTGGCCCAGGTCGTGCGACATCCTGCGCAGATGCGTTGCCCGCGGATCTTCCGTGTGGTAAACGCGATGCCCAAAGCCGGGGACCTTTTTGTGCGCGGCAAGCATGCTCTTCACATGTTCCACCGGGTCCTCGCCCTTTTTATCGATCTCGAAAAGGATGCGCATCACAGCTTCATTGGCGCCGCCGTGCAGCGGGCCCTTCAGAGCTCCAATGGCGCCGGTGATGGCCGAATGCATGTCTGACATGGTGGCGGCAATCACACGCGCGGCAAAGGTAGACGCATTCAGTTCGTGATCGGCGTGAAGGATCAATGCCACGTCCAGCGCTTTTTCAGCGGTGGGGGAAGGCTTTTCGCCGTTGAGCATCAGCAGGAAATTCCCGGCATGCGAGAGCGAGGGATCAGGCTCAACCACCGGCTTCCCCTTGCGGATGCGGTCGTAACCGGCCACGATCATGGCAATCTGGGAAGTCAACCGGATCGCCTTGCGAACATTTGATTCGTGGTCTACGGCTTCGGCCTCTTTATCGTAAAAGGAAAGTGCGGATACAGCGGTGCGCAAGACTTCCATCGGAATCGCCGATTTTGGCGCCAGGCGCATCCTCTCAAAAATGGCGGGGTCAAGCTTCCGCTCGGCGGCCATTTTCTTATTCAAGTCAGCCAGTTCGGCGCGAGTGGGCAGCTTGCCGAACCAGAGCAGGTAGCAAGTCTCCTCGAAGGTCGATTTCTGCGCTAACTCATGAATATCGATGCCGCGGTAGGCCAGGATTCCGGCCTCGCCATCAATGAAGCAGATGGATGAATTGGCTGCAACAATACCTTCTAATCCCTTGGGCGTAACTGTGGTAGTCGACATATTTTTCTGTCCGTTTTCGGCTTGTTGTGCTGCAGGGAGCGTCTCAGTGGTCAACATTTCTTTATACTCCAAAGCGTAAAGAGTTTCCAACCCTCAGAGGCCGTCGACGGCATATTCAGCGAAGAAGATACCTGGGATGATCCGTCGCAATGCCTTCCGGACAAGGTTATTTTCACTGCCATCGGCTGTCTGTGAGCCATATCACTTGTCTACGTTTTGTGTTCTTAAGCCGCCTTGCCCTTCCCGATGAAAGAGAGTAAGACGCAGGCACGCAGTTACCGGGACGCACCAAAATCAGGTGCTCCGCAGCGCCTCGGTGGGAGCTACAGCAGTCGCGCGACGCGCGGGGAAGTAGCTTGCTACCAGAGCGATGGCCAGAAATGCCAGCGGCGCCAGCGCAAACGTCGTTATGTCATGAGTCCCCACCCGGTACAGCAGGCTGGCCATGAGCCGGGTGAGCAACAATGCCGCCAGGAGGCCAATGCCGATGCCGATCCCAGCCAGGGCCATTCCCTGGCGGACCACGAGGCGCAGAATATCCGAACGGGTCGCGCCCAGGGCCATGCGGATGCCCAACTCCTGCCGCCGTTGTGCAACCGAGTAGGCGAGTACGCCATAGAGCCCCACAATGGCGAGCAACAGCGCGGTGGCAGAGAATGTCCCCAGCAGGAACATGGTGAAACGCGGCTGCGCCCGCGCACCATCCATGAGTTCATCCACGGTTTGCACCTTCGTGACGGGTTGATCGGGATCGACCGCGGCGACCTGGGCCCTCACCGCGGAAACCATGTTGTGCGGATCAGTGGTTGTGCGCACGAACAGGTTCATGTTGGGCCAGGCTAATTGCGGATAAGGAATGTAGACCTGGGGCTGCGGGTCCTGCGCCAGACCCTGATTACGGATATCCGCGGCCACACCGACCACCTCCGCGTTGGTGCTGAGCCCCAGCACAACATGTTTTCCCACCGGGTTTTCATTAGGCCAGAAGCGCCGCGCGAATGACTGGTTGATAATCAGTACCTTCGGCGCCTGGGCAATATCGGCATCCGTAAAAGCGCGGCCGGATTGAAGCGGGATGCGCATGGTCTCAAGATAGCGCGGGCTGGTGGCCTCAATGATGATGAAAGGCCGTTGTCTCACCGGGACCTCCGGCTGGCCCTCCGGCAGCATCGGGGTAATACGAATGGGCGAGAGTGGAACCGCGGCCGAAATGGATGCAGACTTCACTCCGGGCAGGGCAGAGACGCGGCGCAACAGTTCATCAAAGAACTGCACCTGCTGTTCCGGCTTGGCGTATTTTACGGTCGGCAACGGAACGTACATGGTGAGCACATTCCGCGAGTCGAAGCCCGGATCGATTTGCAGAAGCCGCGAGAAGCTGCGGACCAGCAGGCCGGCGCCAATCAGCAGAATCATCGAGAAGGCCACCTGGCCCACCACCAGCAGGCCTTTCGCCTGCACGCGCGTGTGGCTCGCGGACGAGCCCCGGCCTTCGTCGCGCAGCGTGGAGTTCATCTCCGTGCGCGAGAGCTGCAGGGCAGGGAACAGCCCGAAAATCAGGCCGGTGAACACCGAGACCCCCAGAATGAAAACCAGGACTCTCCAGTCGATGTCGAGGGCGAATCCCTGCGGCACGTTCGTTCCGCCATACACGGCAAGCGCCCTTGTGGCGGCTGCGCTCAGCCCCAGCCCCACCGCGCCTGCGATCAGCGCGAGCAAAACGCTTTCCGTAAGCAGTTGACGAATTATTACGCCGCGCCTGGCGCCCAGGGCCGTGCGCACCGCAATTTCTTTTCTTCTGGCCAGAGCCCGCGAGAGCAGGAGACTGGCTACGTTGGCGCACGCGATGAGAAGCAACAGGCCCACAGCGGCAGAAAGGAACAGGAGCCGTGTACGCAAATCGGCCACCGTAAGTTCCTGAAGCTTGCCGGCGACCGTGGAGATGTTCGAGCCGCCATCGGGCGCTTTGGGATTTTCCTGGTTGTATTGCTGGTCCAGCACTTTCAATTCCGCCGCGGCGGATTTAACCGTCGCCCCCGGGCTGAGGCGCGCCACTCCCTGCAGGTACGAGACGCCCAGGCGCAGATGCTGCGGCGTCATGAATGTGAGTTCGAAATACCGCGGTGTCCACACGTCAGCGGGGCCGATGAAGGGGAACTCAAGTCCCGCGGGAAGTACGCCAATGACGGTGTAGGTCGTCGCGTCCAGATTGATTGTCTGGCCCACGATCGAGGGATCGGCGCCGAAGCGCGTGTGCCACAG
>JBLMYN010000078.1:0-18784 GCA_050258305.1 Actinomycetota bacterium | reverse complement strand
CGTCCGGCCCGCAGGCGTTCCCCGTGAAAGTGATCACGGCGCGCGACCAGATGGTTCCATTTTCCACGGATTATCTGGCTACGCTCCGGTCGCGCAACTCCGCCGTGCTGCAGCCCCAGGTGGAGGGCGATATTACGCGCATCTTCGTGCATTCCGGTGAGCGGGTGGAAGCCGGCGCGCCGGTTCTTGAAATCGATCCGCGCAAGCAGCAGGCCACCGTCCAGAACCAGGAAGCGGCATACAAATCCAGCCAGGCTACGCTGCAACAGGCTGCGGTGGATCTGGGCCGCAAGAAGCAGCTTTATGCCGCGGGAGTGATTGCCAAAGCCGATCTGGATGCATCGCAGAGCGCGTACGACGCCGCCAGGGCGAACACGGAGGCAATGGAGGCAGCCACCCACGAGCAAAGGGTGCAACTGCGCTACTACACCGTGAATGCCCCTACGGCCGGTGTGATTGGCGACATTCCGGTGAAGGTGGGCGACCACGTCACCAACCAGACCCAGCTCACCACCCTGGACCGCGGCGGAGAGCTTGAGGCTTATGTGTATGTGCCCTCGGAAAAGGCCGGCGCGGTGCGCATGGGGATGCCGGTGGACCTGCTGGACGATACCGGGAAGGTGATCACGCGGACGAAAGTGTCATTCATATCCCCGCGCGTGGATCCCGATTCGCAGACGCTCCTGGTAAAGACGCAGGTTCCGAATGCGAATATGAGATTCCGCAATGCCCAGCAGGTGCATGTGCGGGTGGTGTGGTCAGAGCGCCCCGCTCCGCTGATTCCTGTGACAGCCGTTTCACGACTGAGCGGAAAGATGTTCGCGTTTGTCGCTGAAGGCGAGGGGCAGCAGGCGGTGGCGCGGCAGAGGACCATCGACGTCGGCGACGTGTCGGGCAATGACTACGTGGTTCTCAACGGAATCAAGCCGGGCGACAAGGTGATCGTGAGCAATGTCCAGATGCTGGTGGACGGCATGCCGGTGATTCCGCAATCGTAAAAGCTTCTTGCCGCAGATCAGCGGAGCAGTCGCTGGTCGGAAACAGTTGACCGGGCTTCAGCAACAGGCCGCATCATTACTTCGACGGAGCGGCAGAGAGTACTCTTCATGGTCAGTTTCTTCATTCGCAGGCCGGTTTTTGCCACCGTTTGCTCCCTGCTGATTGTGCTTGCCGGGGCCGTGGCCATTCCCACGCTGCCCATTGCGCAGTATCCCAATCTCACGCCGCCCACCGTGACCGTGAACTCGTTTTACACCGGCGCCAATTCGCTGGCGGTGGAAACCAGCGTGACCACGCTGCTGGAGCAGGCCATCAATGGCACGGAAGGCATGCGCTACATGTCTTCCACCAGCACCAATGACGGCAGCAGTTCCATCGCCGCCACTTTTGATCTTGGCCACAATCTTGACATCGCCGCAGTGGACGTGCAGAACCGCGCGGCCACCACGCTGGGCCGCCTGCCTGGGGTGGTGCAGCAGACGGGCGTGAGCGTTGGCAAGAACACTGGATCATTCGTGGTCGGGTTCGGCTTCTGGTCAGACAACAACAAGTACGACAATCTCTTCATCAGCAACTATCTTGACGTTTACGTTCGCGACGCCCTCAAGCGTGTGAAGGGCGTGGGCGACGTGATGATCTTTGGCGAGCGCAAATATGCCATGCGCCTGTGGCTTGATCCGGTGCGGCTGGCGGCGCGCAGCCTGACCGCGCAGGATGTGGTCAACGCTCTGCGCGAGCAGAACGTGCAGGTGGCCGCCGGGCAGGTGGGCGAGCAGCCGGCGCCGCGCAATCAGGATTACCAGATCAGCGTCCGCGCCGTGGGACGGCTGACTACGCCGGACCAGTTTGACCACATCATCATCAAGCGGGCGGCTGACGGCTCCCTCATCGAACTGCGCGATGTGGGACGCGCGGAACTCGGCGCGGAAAGCTACGGCGGGCAGTTGCGCTACAACGGAGTGAACGCCATGGGCATCGGCGTGATGCAGCTTTCCAACGCCAACGCCCTGCAGGTGGACCGCGACGTCCGAGCGGAGATGGCCCGGCTCTCCAAGAGCTTTCCCGCCGGTTTGAGATACGCCGTAGCGTTCGATACTACGGTCGCGGTCGGACAATCCATCCGTGAAGTAATCAAGACCTTGATCGAAGCCATCGTGATCGTCATCCTCGTCATATTCCTGTTTCTGCAGGGCTGGCGCAGCACCATCATTCCCGCGGTCACGATCCCTGTTTCGCTGGTGGGCACGTTCATCTTTGCCAAGGCATTCGGCTTCTCCATCAACACGCTGACGCTTTTTGGAATCACTCTGGCCACAGGGTTGGTGGTGGACGATGCCATTGTGGTCATTGAAAACGTGGAGCGGCACATTGAGGAGGGAATCAGAGATGCCCGCCGCGCCACGCAGGTGGGTATGCGCGAAGTCACCGGCGCCGTGGTGGCCACGTCCCTGGTGCTGATTGCGGTGTTTGTTCCCGTGTCTCTTTTCCCGGGAACCACGGGGAGGTTGTACCAGCAATTCGCGCTGACCATCGCATTCTCGATTGCCATCTCGGCATTCAATGCGTTGACGCTTTCCCCTGCGCTGGCGGCCCTGCTGCTGCGCCACCGTGATCGTCCGCAGAACGGATTCTTCCAGGCGATCAATGGGCTGATCCGGCGCGGCACATCTGCCTATGAGCGGCTGCTGCACGGGCTCTCGCGGGCCAAGTTCGCGGTTATCGCGGTCTTCTTCCTGGGACTCGCGGCAACCTATTTTGTCTATCAGAAGGTGCCTTCCAGCTTTGTGCCCGAAGAAGACCAGGGCTACTTCTTCGTGATCGTGCAGGCGCCTCCGGGAGCCTCTTTGCAGTACACGACCAGGGCGCTGGATGAAGCCACGGTGATCCTGAAGAAGAACAAGGATATCGCCGGCATGTTCTCCGTTCCGGGGTTCAGCTTCATCGGATCCGGCGCGAACCAGGGAATTATCTTCATCATGCTCAAGGACATCAGCGAGCGGCCCGGCGCCGCGCACAGCGTGGAAGGCGTAGTGAACAGCGTTCGCGGCCCGCTGATGAGCATTTCGGATGCTTTTGCCATCCCCTTTGCGCCGCCGGCCATTCAGGGGCTGGGCACCTTCGGCGGATTCCAGTTTGAGCTGGAACAACGCGGGGGCGGAGACCTGAATGAACTGGAAAGCACGCTGCAGCAGTTCATGGCCGCGGCCCGCAAACGTCCGGAACTGGTGCTGCCGCCGGTCAGCACCTTTACTGCGCGCGATCCGCAATACGTGGTCACCATTGACCGCGAGAAGGCCAAGAGCCTGAATGTGCCCTTCTCGCAAATCACCTCGGCGCTGCAGATTTACATGGGTTCGGAGTACGTGAACGACTTCGATTTCAACAACCGTTCTTACCGTGTGATGGTGCAGGCTGACGAGCCTTTCCGCTCCAAGCCGCGCGATCTGCGCCAGTTCTACGTTCGTTCCGATGACGGCCGCATGATCTCGCTCGACAACCTGGTCAACGTGAAGGAAGATACAACGGCCAGCAGCATCCATCATTACAACCTGTTCCGCAGCGTTGAAATCGATGGCAGCGCCGCGCCCGGCTACAGCTCCGGCCAGGCCATCGCGGCCATGGAGGACGTGGCGAAACAGGTTCTTCCCGCGGGCTACGGCTACGAGTGGACGGGAATTTCTCTTGAAGAACTCCAGGCCGGCGGGCAATCGCTGATGCTCTTCGCTCTTGGGCTGCTGGTGGTGTATCTCACACTCTCTGCTCAATATGAGAGTTTTGTTCTGCCGTTCATTATTCTGCTGGCGGTTCCTATGGCGGTTTTGGGCGCGTTGGGCGCGCAGGCGTTGCGCGGGTTGCAGAATGACGTTTACTGCCAGATAGGACTTGTAATGCTCATTGGTCTGGCCAGCAAGAACGCCATCCTGATTGTGGAGTTCGCCGAGCAATTGCAGCACCGCGGGCTGGGGCTGATTGAATCCGCCATTGAAGCGGCGCGCCTGCGTTTGCGTCCCATTCTGATGACCTCAATCGCTTTCATCCTCGGCGTATTGCCGCTCGTCTTCGCCAGCGGCGCGGGTTCGGCAGGGCGGCATTCTGTGGGAACAACGGTGTTTGGCGGTATGATCGTATCCACCCTTCTGAACCTGTTCATCATTCCGGTTTTGTATATCGAAGTGCGCAGCCTGCTGCCGATGAAATTCAAGCCGCAGCCGGTGGCGGAAGGTCCGGAACTGGTGGAAAAAGAGGCTGAAGAACCGCAGAGAGTTTCGTAGTGGCTGGTGATCACGAAAGCTTCGGGACGGTCAGCAATTCATTGACCATGGTGCCCAGTTGCCGCAATGAGAATGGCTTCTGCAGAAATGGCGTGCCCTGCATGGAGATTCCAGTGCGCAGGACCACGTCGTCGGCATAGCCGGAAACGAAAAGAACCTTTGTGTCAGGGCAGAGTTCGAGCAGGCGGTCGGTGAATTCGCGGCCGTTCATCTTCGGCATTACAACGTCGCTGATTACGAGATCGATGCCGCCAGCTTCGCGCGCCATATGCAGGCCTTCCGCGCCGTTGCCCGCGCACAGGACCGAGTAGCCGAGCGAGGTCAGAAACTCGGCGTTGCTGTTGAGGAGCTCGGGTTCATCTTCAACAATCAGGATGGTTCCCGCTCCTTTCGGAACCTGCTCTGGAACTTCAGGTATGGGCACTGCTTCCGGTTCCACTGCAGCGGGCAGCAGAATGCTGATTCGCGTTCCCTGGCCGGGTTCTGACTCAATGGTAATTTCGCCCTTGCACTGCTGAACAACTCCGTACACGGTTGACAGGCCCAGACCGGTTCCGCGGCCGACTTCTTTCGTAGTGTAAAACGGCTCAAAAGCGTGCGCGCGGGTCACCTGGTCCATGCCGGTGCCTGTATCGCAAATGTGGATGAGAACGGCGTGTTCGAGGACTACGCTGCCGGACTCCGAGAGCAAAGGGCGGGAAACGTTCTCGGTGGTGATGTTTAGCTGGCCGCCGGACGGCATGGCATCGCGGGCGTTCACCACGATGTTGAGAATGATCTGCTCAAAGTGGGTCTTGTCCATTACCACCGTCGCCGTGGAATTGAGGTCGAGGCTGAGTTCAATGTCTTCTCCAACCATGCGGGGCAGAATGTTATTGAGTTCGCGGATGGCATGATCAGGACGAAGCGGCATGGGCCGGATGATTTCGTTGCGGCTGAAGGTGAGCAATTGCCGGGTCAGCGAAGCGGCGCGTTCCGTGGTGTCGAGGATCTTGCTGCAATAGCGGCGGTAATTCTCATCCGATCCAGGCCTCGTTTCCAGCAGTTCAGCGTATCCGCCGATGACGCCAAGAAGATTATTGAAATCGTGCGCCACGCCGCCTGCCAGCCGCCCGAGCGCCTCCATCTTCTGCGCCTGAACAAATCTGTGCTCCAGTTCACGCTGCTCTGTCTGGTCCAGCATCATTCCAAAGATGCATTCCTTGTCGCCGACCCAGACCAGGTTTGCAAAGTAGGCTCCATGATGCACATTTCCGGCGGAGTCCTTAAGGCTGATATCCATGCCGCGAACGGAGCCGTGCGCCCGCAGGCGCTCAAAAAACTTCTGCCGCGCCGCAGCGGATGGGAAAAAGCCAAGCTCTACGCTGCTTTTGCCGATGACATCCCCGGCCCCCAGTTCGAGCATTCGCAGCAGGTTCTCATTGACGTTGAGGAAAATCCCGTCCAGAGAGACGATGGCGCAGCCTACCGGGCTCTGGCGAAACAGAGTGGCAAACCTCTCTTCGGATTGCTTGAGGCCTATCTCGGCATTTTTGCGCTCGGTGATGTCGATGGCGGTGCCTTCAATCACACGCCGTCCGAATGAATCGGTGACGATGGTTGCCCGTTCCAGGATCCAGAATGGCGTTCCGTCTTTGCGAAAATGGCGGCATTCGTAATTCAGCACCTGTCCCTGCCGGTTCAGCGCTTCCATGAAGCTGCTGCGTTCATGGGGTTCCGCACATTCGGAAATCAGGTTGGAATCAAGCGCTTCCTGCTTTGAAGCAAACCCATACATGTTGAGGAAGGCGCTGTTGCAATCGAGCAGCCTGCCCTCCATGCTGGAAACGTACACTGCGGCGAGGTTGCTTTCGAACAAGCCCTGGAACTGCTGCGCCGCCAAACTGGCGGCCTGCGCCTGGTCTTCAAAAAGCGTCAGGAGCATGCCAAAAGCGACCGAATACTTGGGCAAATCCCACAACACAGAGGACACCCCAATCCGGCTGTAGTTGAGAAATGCGGCCAACGGAAAGACACCGCCCCACGCCAGGAAGGATATTGCGGTAAAGATGACTCCCGGCGTGGCTCGGCGGAAATGGCGCAAATACTGTATTCCCGTAATGGCAAACAGGGAGAACAGATAAAAGTCGAGCCCCTCTCTGGAATTGCTGTGCAGCGCTCGCGTGAACGCAAAGAGGGCATAGGGTAATAGCCCAATCCAGATGCATGACCAGAACCAATTACGCCGGCCATTAATGCGGAAGGACTCGCCGACCGCGACCAGACTGCAGGCGACGATGATTCCCGCATAAAGCCACGGCATGTCAATGTCCAGTGCGGTCGCGGAAGCGTACGCAATCCCGCCCACGGAACCCAGGACGGTGTTGATGGAATTCTTCCAGTCTCTTCTCTGATTGTCAGAAACCGAAAGAAAAAAGAAGCCACCGGCGACGATCAGAGCGTCGCGGGTGAGAAGAACCCCAAGTGTGTGGCCGCCCGGGATTAAGCCATCCGCTATACCAAAGCCGGCAAAATGAATCAGGATGGCGATCCAGCCCGCCAGCCACCATGCAGTCCTGGGCTGGCGGTCGCGCAGGTAGATCCAGACGAAGAACGCTACCAGAACGCTGATTACGCCGAGAACAACAATGTCTTCAATCCGCTGAGGCATGGTACCTGCTGCAGGGGTTCTGAATCAGTCCTGCGGCGAACGAGGACAGGAGCGCTCTATGCGCCCGTGATTAGTCTTTTTAGCCTACTTTGAGGGCCGAAGCAAACTCAAAATGCAGCGTACCGAAGCCATCTTCAGCCCTCATTCTTCATCTCTTGGCCTTGCCGGCTTTTCGGCGGGATTCTCATGCACCCTCTCGCGAAACGCGCCCTTCATCCCTTTGGCAAGGAAGACGGCCGAATCCCCATATTTGTCCCGCAGCCGGTCGGACGCGGAGAGAGCCCGGGCCCACTTCTGGTGGAGGCCATCCTCGAGCAGGCCCATCTGTTCAGGGTGGTCCTGGAAATTTGAGGCATGCACGCCCAGCAGGCGCACGGCACGTCCTGACTGGTAGTTGTGGTGAAACAGCTTGCGGATGGCGGAAAAAATTTCGGTATCCACTGCGGTAGGGGCGGCCACGGAGTGCGCCCGTGTGATGGTGCTGAAATCAGAATACCGCAGCTTGAGCTGCAGGGTGCGCGCCGCGAACCCCTGCTCGCGCAACCTGCGTCCCACCATTTCACTCAGGCGCAGCAAGGTGGATTCGAGCATGTCCATGTCCCGCGTGTCCTGTCCGAACGTGTGCTCGTGGCTGATGGACCGGGCCTGCCAGTCTTCTCCGATCTCCCCCTCAAACCAGCCGCCCGCGTCCTCGCCCCGCGCTTTGCCGGCAAGCGCCATACCCCATTTGCCGAAGCGCTCTTCAAGTACGGACGGATCCACGCGCAAGAGATCTCCTATCTGAATGATGCCCATCTCATTCAGTTGTGACTTTGTCACTTTGCCCACGCCTGGGATTCTGCCGACATCAAGAGGTGCGAGAAATGCCTGCTCATGGCCCGGCAGCACAAAGAGGACGCCGTTGGGCTTGGCCTGATCGGAGCAGATCTTGGCCATCAGCCGCGAGGCGCCGATTCCAATGGAACAGTTCAGCCCGGTGCGCTCCTTCATGGCGGCATGCAGCTTGTGGGCGGATTCCATCGGCGGGCCCTGAAGTTTTTCCGTTCCGGTCATATCCAGGTAAGCTTCGTCAACGGATGCCATTTCCACGGCGGGCGAAAAGTCGTGCAGCACCTCACGCGCCTTATGCGAATACTCGCGGTACAGGTCCGGATGGCCGTCGAGAAAGATTGCCTGCGGACATAACCTGGCGGCCGTGCGCAGAGGCATGGCGGAATGCACTCCAAACTTGCGCGCTTCATAAGAGGCCGCCGAAACCACCCCGCGCTCATCCTTCTGCCCGCCGACCACCACGGCCCTGCCCTTGAGCGAAGGATTCTGCAGCTCTTCCACGGAGACAAAGAACGCGTCCATGTCCACGTGAAAAATAATCCGTTGCAGGGGCTGCATGGATCCACGATACATCAAAAGCGAAAGAAAGACGACAACCAAAAACTCCGCGTCCGGCGAAGCCCGGCCAGCATCCTATCAGCACGGACGGTTGCTTGTTCCGGGCATTGAGTGACGCAGGCGCAGTGCAATTTGCGTAGCGTGAGAGTAGTATTTCTCAAACTCAGAGAAGATGCGGAAATCCAACATGGCCCAGTTGAAGTCTGTTATCAGTTTCCCTGCCGCGCAGCGGGAGGAGCGGAACTTGGAAAACCTGGCCCGCCAGTATGCAGCGGTGCGGCAACAGACCGAGCGCCTGGCGGCGCCGCTCAGCGCGGAAGACCAGATGGTGCAGTCCTGCGCTGAAGCCAGTCCTGCCAAGTGGCACCAGGCGCACACAACCTGGTTCTTTGAAACCTTCATTCTTATGCCCCATCTATCCGGCTACACGGCATTCGATCAGCGTTTTCGCGACCTCTTTAATTCTTATTACAACGCCGTGGGCCCGCAGCCGGAGAAGGCGTTGCGCAACACGTTTTCGCGCCCCTCGCTCGAAGAGGTTCAGAACTACCGGCGGCACGTGGACCGGCACATGCAGGAGCTGTTTGCCTCGGCGTCAGCGGGCGAGGAAGTGCTGCAACTTGCCGAACTGGGCCTGAATCACGAGCAGCAGCATCAGGAATTGCTGGTGACTGACGTCAAACATGCGTTCTGGAGCAATCCTCTGCGACCGGCGTATCAGCCTGATGCCACCCAACCGGTTTCAGGCAGCGCGCCGGTTCAAAAGGCAACGAGCTTTCCTGAAGGTTTGGTCGAAACAGGAGCTGATGGCAGCCACTTCCATTTTGATAATGAAGCGCCGCGGCACAAGGTGTTTGTGCCGGCTTTCCGTTTCGCCGCGCGTCTGGCCACCTGCGGAGAATATCTAGCGTTCATGGATGACGGCGGCTACCGACGTCCGGAGTTGTGGCTGTCCGACGGCTGGATGGCGCTGCAGGCTCATCACTGGACCGCGCCGCTGTACTGGGAGAAGTCCGGCGCGGACTGGTACCAGTTCACCTGTTCCGGTATGCGCAGGGTGGATGAAGCCGAACCTGTATGCCATGTGAGCCTTTACGAGGCGGACGCGTTCGCCCGCTGGGCCGGCGCCCGGCTGCCCACGGAATTCGAATGGGAGGTGGCGGCCTCAGCCGTCCCGGTGCAGGGCAATCTGCTTGAAACCGCAGCTTTGCATCCGCGGCCTGCCCCTGCGCCTGCGGGTGAGCAACCTGCGCAGATATTCGGCGACGTCTGGGAGTGGACTGCCAGCGCCTATCTTCCTTATCCCGGATTCAAGCCGGCTGCGGGGGCGGTGGGCGAATACAACGGCAAGTTCATGAGCGGGCAGATGGTATTGCGCGGCGGCTCATGTGCCACACCGGCTTCGCATATTCGCGTCACGTATCGAAACTTCTTCCCGCCGGCCACGCGCTGGCAATTTGCGGGAATCAGGTTGGCCGATGACAGTATTTAGAAAAGCCGAGCTGCTTGTCAGCCCCATCGCCGCGGATGTGCTGGAAGGGCTGGGTGCGCAACCGAAACGTCTTCCGCCCAAGTTGTTCTATGACGCGGAGGGTTCAAGGTTGTTTGAGGAGATCACGCGCACGCCCGAGTACTATCCGACGCGGACGGAACACGGAGTCCTGGAAAAGTTTGCGCACGAAATCGTGGATTCGACCGGTCCCAACCTGACGCTCGTCGAACTGGGCGCAGGCAGCGCGTACAAAACGCGCGTGCTGATCCGGGCCATTCTTTGCCGGCAACTGCGGCTGAAATTTCATCCCGTTGATGTCTCTCCGGCCGCGCTTCAAGAGGCGGTAGCCGGCCTGAACGGGGACTTCCCGCAGATGCATGTGCGCCCCATCGTTGCGGATTACAGCCGGCACCTGCCCGACTTGCGCTCTGAGCCGGGACGCAAGCTGGTGATGTTCATTGGCTCAACAATCGGGAATTTTGAGCCGGAAGAAGCCACTCAGTTTCTCCGGCGCGTGCGCGAATCGCTCAATCCGGAAGACGCGGTGCTGCTCGGTTTTGACATGGTAAAGGACGCGCGCGTGCTG
Organism: Actinomycetota bacterium; assembly: GCA_050258305.1. Lineage (GTDB taxonomy): Bacteria > Acidobacteriota > Terriglobia > Terriglobales > Acidobacteriaceae > Angelobacter. The sequence goes on along the minus strand of JBLMYN010000078.1, from coordinate 8,396 downwards.
CACGCAGCCTACAATGACGCCGCCGGGGTGACCGGACGCTTCAACAAGAACGTTCTCGCTCGCATCAATCGCGAGTTGGGCGCCGCCTTCGATCTGGATCAATTCAGCCATGTCTCCTTCTGGAACGCGCGCAAATCGCGGATCGAGATGCATTTGGAAAGCCGCGTCGACCAGGCTGTCTTAATCCCTGACATCGGGCGAACCTTCCACTTCGCCTCTGGCGAGCGGATTCACACCGAGAACAGTTACAAGTTCACGCGCCGTTCCATCAAGCGGATGCTGAAGCAATCAGGGCTTCATTTCGAAAAGATGTGGTCCGACCCCAGGCGGTGGTTCTCCGTGGTGCTCGCGCGAAGCTAGATGATCCAGCCGTCCGCCGCTGCACACCGCAAAGGCTCGAGACCGCTGTGAGACGCGCATCCTGGCCGCGACTGAAACACTGATTGCGGAAAGCCCATGGTTTAGACCCGGCAGTCTGAAATCGATGACACGATGGTGGGGCTCCGGCTCAGGTGTGCGCGACAGATTGCAGCGCACCTCATCCTTAACACTTCTTTACCCCTTAGGTGGTTGAGCAGGGTTCAAGCCTGCTGATAAAGTAAGTGTTTACTTACATTCACCCTGCCTGATCCATGTCCAGCCGTCTTTCAGCTACGGACCGTCGCCAGCAGATCCTCAAGGTCGCTTCGGGGATGTTTGCCCGCAAAGGTTATCAGGGCGCCACGACGCGCGAGATCGCGGAGGAGGCCGGCGTGAATGAAGCGCTGCTGTTCCGGCATTTTCCCAGCAAGGAGAACCTTTACTGGACCCTCATCGAGGAGTTGTGCAACGCGCGGGGGAAGAGGCACAGAATCAGGCGAATTCTGCAATTGGGCGGTTCGGACCTGGAAGTGTTTGAGGCCGTTGCCTGCGAATTTCTCACCCGCACGGAGCGCGACCGCCAACTAACCCGGCTGCTGTGGTTCACGGCGCTTGAAAACCATGAGCTTTCCGCGCGCTTCTTCAACACCTTTGTTTCCGACTATTACGAGGCGCTTGCCGGACACATTCGTGAGCGCATCCGCCAGGGAGCGTTTCGCAGGACTGATCCTCTGCTGGCGGCGCGCGGCTTTCTAGGCATGCTGGTGTATCACTTTCTGATTCAGGAGTTGTTTGGCGGCGAGCAGTATCAGCAATTCGAGCCGCGAGCGGTGGCTCAGACGCTTTCACAAATCTGGCTGGCCGGCATGCTGAACCCGGTTTCGGCGAACGGAAAGAACGGCGGCAACGGACACCATCCCCGGGCAGGGAAAAAACAAAAGCATGAAAACTGATAAACGATTCTCGGCTACACTCGCGCTCGCGGCTTCCATCTGGCTGGCCGGCTGCGCGGGTAAGGATTCGGTTGAGGCAGCGAAACGCGCGCCGGCGGCCGCCCCGGTGAAAGTTGCAACTGTGGTTTCGCGAACCATGCCTGTGCAGGTGCAGGCCATCGGCAACGTGGAAACCATCTCGGCGGTGACCATCAAGCCGCAGATCTCCGGTCAACTGGTGGGTGTCCATTTCAAGGAAGGCGATTTCGTGAAGAAGGGCCAGCTTCTGTTCACGATTGACCGCGCTCCGTTCGATGCCGCGTTGCGCCAGGCTGAAGGCATGCTGGCCAGAGATGAAGCCCAGGCGCTGAATGCCAGGCTGGACGCGAGTCGCTACCAGGGGCTGGGCGGCGAAGGCGTGGTTTCCAAGCAGCAGGTGGATGCGGCAGTGGCGGCATCCAACGCTGCCCAGGCCGCGGTCGCCGCCGACAAGGCGGCGGTTGAAACCGCAAAAATCAATCTGGAGTACACGTCGATTTACTCGCCCATCACCGGCCGCACCGGCAACGTGGGCGTCAAGGAAGGGAATCTGGTGAAGGCAAACGATGTCCCTGTGCTGGTGACGATCAACCAGATCGAACCTATTTATGTGAGCTTTTCCCTGCCGGAGCAGCAACTTGCGGAGGTGAAAAAATATTCGTCGGAACGGCCGCTCGCGGTCGATGCCGCGCCGCAGGGCAGCGATCAGCACTTCAAAGGCCGGCTCACGTTTATCGATAACGCCGTGGACACCACCACCGGCACCATCAAGTTGAAAGCCACCTTTGATAATCGCGAGCACGTTCTCTGGCCGGGACAGTTTGTGGATGTGAGCCTCACGTTGAAATCACAGCCCAATGCGATTGTGGTTCCGACTGCGGCGCTGCAGACCAGCCAGAGCGGGACTTATGTGTACACCATTGATCAGGATCTGAAGGCTCAGCAGCAGCCGGTCAGGGTGGCATGGACCGCCGGCGATGAAACCGTGCTTGCTCCGGGAACACTGCAGCCCGGGCAGCGCGTGGTCACAGACGGCCAGTTGCGCCTCACCCCCGGCGCCAGGGTGGAAATCAAGAGCGGCTCGTAACCAGGAATAAGCGGAACATGAACACACAGTTATTCATCCGCCGGCCGATTGCCACTACGTTGATTATGGTGGCGATTCTGCTTTTCGGCATCTTCGCCTATCGTTTATTGCCGGTCAGCGACCTGCCCAACGTGGATTTTCCCACGATCAGCGTGGGCGCATCTCTTCCCGGCGCCAGCCCTGACACAATGGCATCGGCTGTCGCGCTGCCGCTGGAAAAGCAGTTTTCCACCATCGCGGGACTCGATTCCATGACGTCATCGAGCGCCCTGGGCAGCACCAGCATCACGCTGCAGTTCACGCTGGACCGCAACATCGATGCCGCCGCGCAGGACGTGCAGGCGATGATCGCCAAAACGCTCTCGCAGCTTCCCCCGGAGATGCCAAGCCCGCCTTCGTACCAGAAGGTCAATCCCGCCGATTCACCCATCCTTTATCTGGCGCTCAGCTCGCCCACCATGCGGCTCTCGGACGTGGACGAGTATGCCGAGACCAACGTGGCCCAGCGCATCTCCACCGTGAGCGGCGTGGCCCAGGTGCAGGTTTTCGGTACGCAAAAGTATGCCGTGCGCGCGCAGCTTGATCCGCGCAAGCTGGCCATCCATCAGATCGGAATTGACGAAGTCTACAATGCCATCAACAACGCCAACGTCAATCTTCCCACCGGGACCCTGTTCGGACATTCGACGGCGTACACAGTTCAAGCCACGGGCCAGCTTCTGCAGGCGAGCCAGTACCGGCCGCTGATTGTCGCGTACCGCAACGGATCACCGGTGCGTCTGGATGAGGTCGGGAATGTCTTTGACAGCGTGGAAAACGACAAGACCGCCAGTTGGTACAGCGGTACCCGCGCAATTGTGCTGGCCATACAGCGGCAGCCCGGGACGAATACCGTGGAGGTGGTGCAAAGCATCAGGAAGCTGCTGCCGCAAATCCAGGCGCAGATGCCGGCGGGCCTGGGGGTGTATACACTCTACGATCGCTCGGTTTCCATCAAGAATTCCGTGAACGACGTCAAGTTCACCCTCCTGCTTACCGCCGCCCTGGTGGTGATGGTGATCTTTCTGTTCCTGCGCGACGTTTCGGTCACCCTCATCCCGAGTCTGGCGCTGCCGCTCTCGATCATCGGCACCTTCGCACTGATGTCCCAGTTCGGCTACAGCCTTGACAACCTTTCGTTGATGGCTTTGACGCTGTCAGTCGGTTTCGTGGTGGATGATGCCATCGTCATGCTGGAGAACATTGTTCGCCACATGGAAATGGGAAAACCGCCGTATCAGGCCGCCGTGGAAGGCGCGCGGGAGATCGGCTTCACCATCCTTTCCATGACGCTGTCGCTGGCGGCGGTCTTCATTCCCGTGCTGTTTATGGGCGGTATAGTGGGCCGGTTGCTGCACGAGTTTGCGGTGACCATCGGCTGCGCCATTCTGGTCTCAGGCTTTGTCTCGCTGACGCTTACGCCCATGTTGTGCAGCCGCTTTTTGAAAGCCGGGGCGCACCAGCAGCATGGTTATTTGTACAAGAAGAGTGAAGCCGTGTTCGACGGCATGCTGCGCTTTTACGAGTGGAGCCTGAAGGGCGTGATGCGGCACAAATTCGCCACCCTGATGGTTTCCTTCGTCATCCTGTTTCTTACCGGCGTGCTGTTTTACAAGATTCCCAAAGGTTTTCTGCCCAGCGAGGATACGGGCCAGTTTTTTGCCTTCACGGAAGGGATCCAGGGCATTTCGTTTGATGACATGGTTCGTCATCAGCTGGAAGCGGCCAGGATTATTGGCGAGAGTCCCTACGTTGACAACTACATGTCCACGGTGGGCGGCGGCGGCGTGAATGCCTCGCTCAACTCGGGCAGGATCTTTGCCCGGCTCAAGCCGCGCAACCAGCGGCCGCACGTGGATGACATTATTGAGGAATTGCGTCCCAAACTGGCGCAGATTCCAGGCATCAACGTTTACATGCAGAACCTTCCGCCGATTCGAATCGGCGGCCATCTCACCAAGAGCCAATACCAGTTCACGCTGCAGAGCCCGGATACGGCCGAGCTCTATCAGGTGGCTCCGCAACTGGAGGAGCGCCTGCGCGGACTCTCGCAACTGCAGGACGTAACCAGCGATCTGCAGATCAAGAATCCCCAGGTGACGGTGCAGATTGATCGCGATAAAGCCGCGGCGTTGAACGTGGATCCGCGCACGGTTGAAGATGCTCTGTACAGCGCTTACGGTTCCAGGCAAATCTCGACCATCTACGCGCCCAACAACCAGTACAAAGTCATCATGGAGTTGCAGCCGCAGTTCCAGTTGGATCCCGGCGCCCTGAGCATGCTTTACATCCATTCGCGCACCGGACAACTGGTGCCGCTCGGGTCGGTTGCGAGCTTTAAAAAAGATGTCGGGCCGTTGACCGTCACGCACCTCGGCCAGTTGCCGGCGGTCACATTGAGCTTCAATCTGCGGCCCAATGTTGCCCTGGGCGATGCCATTGCGGCCGTGAACCGCGAAGCCGCACAGGTGCTGCCGGCCACCGTGACCACCAGCCTGCAGGGAACCGCGCAGGCGTTTGAATCTTCATTCCGCGGCCTGGGATTGCTGCTGGTCATGGCCATTCTGGTGATTTATATCGTGCTGGGGATTTTGTACGAGAGCTTTATCCACCCCATCACGATTCTCTCCGGCCTGCCTTCCGCGGGTGTGGGCGCGTTGCTGACGCTGATGATCTTCCACAAGGAACTCAGCATTTATGCGTTCGTCGGGGTGATCATGCTGGTGGGCCTGGTAAAGAAAAACGCCATCATGATGATAGACTTCGCCCTCGACGCGCAGCGCGAAGAAGGCAAGAGCGCCGCTGACGCCATCTACCAGGGCGCGGTGATCCGCTTCCGGCCCATCATGATGACCACCATGTCCGCCCTGATGGGAACGTTGCCGATTGCCATCGGCTTTGGCGCGGGATCAGAGTCACGGCAGCCGCTAGGGCTGGCGGTGGTGGGCGGCCTGATTTTTTCGCAGACGCTTACTCTTTACATCACTCCGGTGTATTACTTCTATCTTGACCGGGCACAACAGGGCTTCAGGAACCTGTTCGGTAGAAAGAAAGAAGCGCGCGTGCAAGAGGGAGCACTGGAAGCGGCCCGGTAGCAAAGTGCCGGGCACGTTTCGTGATCGGACGTGGCGAGCGCGTATTCCGAGGAAAATCAAAATGGGCCTGAGACCAAGAAGCGGTGACGGTTTCCTTGGCCACAAGCCCATTCGATCCTGAATCGGATCGGAGGTGATGTCTTTATTTTAGGCCACTCCTATCTGAAGTCAAGGGATTGGTAGGTTAATTTTGCACCTAGAGCCAGCTTGCAAACATGTTTCCGTCACGCCGGAAAAGTGATTGCCGCGATCCCGGAAGCCCGCGATCCCAGGAGAATGACGAGCCCGTTCGCCATTCGACGGAAACAAATGGCCGTCCATGAGCAACCAACAACCGTGAGGGTGTGTTTGCAGCCTCTCAGGGCGGGCCAGTGGTTGACACTCCTGTGAATCGGGTGATACCTTAGATAGTTTAAGGAACGCCCCGTTCCGCTCCTATTTACAACAACTTAACGATTTTTGACGCATGGAAATAATCACGCAAGTAGGCGAATTACTGCTTTACTCTATCCCCACCATCATCTGTTTGCTGGTGGTGTGGGGCAGCTATCGAGTGCTGGTTCACGGCAAGCTGCAGAAGGTGCTTGCAGAACGGCACGCGCGGACGGAAGGCGCCATTGAGGAAGCCAGGAGAGCCATTGCTTCCGCCGAGCAGCGCACTGCCGAGTATGAACAAAAGCTGCGTGAGGCGCGCACTCAGATCTATGCCGCGCAGGAAAGCTATCGCAACCGGATCATGGAGCGGCGTGCGGAAATGCTGGTGGAAACCCGCAAACAGTCGGATGAACTGGTGAAGAAGGCGCGCTCCGCGGTGGAGCAGGAGATGGTGACGGTGAAATCCGGTCTGCAGAAGCAGGCGGAAGCGCTGGCGGACGAGATCATTCAGTCCATTCTCAGGCCGGCCGTTGCGGCGGGAGAACCTTAATGACCACTCGTTTGCGACCGATTCTCGCCATTGCCATCCTGGGTGTGCTTTGCAGTTTGCTTGCCGGGCAGACGGCTCGGGCGCAGGAGTCCCTGAAGAATGATGCAGGCGCTGCGCAACCGCGCGCCGCAGAAAAAAATCCCGAGGAAGCAGCCGATCATGGAGGGGGCGCCGCCGAGGAGATGAAGAACGCTCCTGTCATCCGCGCCATTGCCCGCACCACCGGTTTGAGCAATACACAGGTGTACTGGATCAGCGTGATCCTGAACTTTGGCATCATTGTGGCGCTCCTGGGGTGGATCTACGCGAAGAGAATGCCCGGCGTGTTCACATCCCGTAATGAATCCATTCGGAAGAGGATTGAGGAGGCGCGCACCAGCAGCGAAGAAGCGCGGCGCCGTCTGAGCGATGTGGAAGGAAGGCTGGCGCGCCTCGATGCGGATATCGCCGAGATGAAACAGCAGGCCGACGAGAACGCTCAACTCGAAGAGAAGCGCATTCAGGATGAGGCTGAACAGGAACGGCAGCGGATCACGAACGCAGCGGAGCAGGACATCGCCGCAGCCACCGGTGCGGCCCGCCGTGAACTCAGGGCTTATGCCGCCGAACTTGCGGTCCATCTGGCGGAGAAAAAAATCAAGGTGAGCAAGGACACTGACCAGATGCTGGTGCGTGACTTCACCACGCAACTGGGAAAGGACGGCAACTAAATGGCTGCTGTTGCAGGCAGGTATGCCCGCGCCTTTGCTGAAGTGGCGGCCGCGCACAACATGGAAGCTGAAAAGACCATTCAGGAACTGGACCAGGTCAACGCTCTGCTTGCCGAGAACCACGAACTGCACAGCGTTTTGCTGAATCCCGCTGTGCCGCACGAACAGAAGCTGGGTCTGCTGGATGCGCTGGTAAAAAAAATGGGCGGCGGCAAGATGTTGCGCAATTTCCTCGCGGTCCTGATCGACCACCGGCGCATCGGCCAGATCGGCGAGATTACCCGTGAATTTCGCGAGCAACTGGACGAACGCATGGGAATCGCGGACGCGCAGGTGAACTCAGCCAGGGAACTGAGCGCGGCCGAGAAGAAAACTCTGGAAGCACAGCTTGCTGAAGTGACGGGGAAAAAAATTCGCGCGCATTATGCAAACGATCCGGCGCTGCTCGGCGGAGCGGTTGTACGGATAGGCAGCACTGTCTATGACGGTTCAGTTCGCGGTCAATTGCACAAACTCAAGGAAGAGATCGCGGCAAGCTGAGCGGTTTTGCAGCTGAGTAATCGGGTAATTGGAGAATCTGCGGAAGCTCCGGACAATTCTCGATTATCAGATTACCCGATGACCAAATTCTCGAATAAGCCGAGGAGTTAAAGGTTATACATGGCTCAAATTAAAGCAGACGAAATCACCAAGCTGATTCGCGAGCAGATCGAGAACTACGAATCCAAAGTGATGGTGGATGAGGTGGGCACCATCATCTCCCTGGGTGATGGCATTGCCCGCGTGCACGGCCTGGATAAGGTGATGGCCGGCGAGTTGCTCGACTTCGGGCACGGCGTTTCGGGGCTCGCGATGAACCTGGAAGAAGACCAGGTCGGGGCTGTGCTGCTGGGCGACTACACCGAAGCCAAAGAGGGCGATGAAGTCAAGCGGACAGGCACAATCATGGCGGTGCCAACCGGGGAAACGTTGGTCGGCCGCGTGGTGAATGCGCTTGGTCAGCCCATTGATGATAAAGGCCCCATTGCCGCCAGCAAGCACATTCCCGTGGAGCGCATTGCTCCCGGCGTGATTGAACGCCAGCCGGTGCGCGAGCCCATGGCGACCGGACTCAAAGCCATAGATTCGATGATTCCCATCGGCCGCGGCCAGCGTGAACTGATCATCGGCGACCGCCAGACGGGCAAGACCGCCGTGGCGCTGGACACG
>JBLMYN010000077.1:0-3534 GCA_050258305.1 Actinomycetota bacterium | reverse complement strand
TACCCTGGCCCATCCGGCGCCTGCGGGCAACGCGGAGTTGCACCTGAAGTATTCCGGCAAGCTTACGGAAGGGCTGCGCGGCCTGTACCTGAGCCGCAGCCCGCGGCGCATGTACGCCGTCACGCAATTTGAGGGCACGTACGCGCGCATGATGTTCCCGGGCTTTGACGAACCCGGGTTCAAGGCCACATTTGATCTTTCCGTTGTCGCGGACAAAGGCGATACCGCCATTTCCAACGGGCGCATTATTTCTGATGAGCCGCTGCCCGGAGGCGCTCGCCACAAGATCACCTTCTCCACTTCTCCGCGCATGTCCACCTATCTGGTTGCGCTGGCCATCGGCGACTGGCAGTGCCTTGAGCGGAAGGCGGACGGCATCCCTGTGCGCGTCTGCGCCACGCCGCAAAACAAGAATGCAGGCCGGTTCGCGCTCGATGCCGCCGTGCACTCGCTCAAGTTTTATGACCAGTGGTACGGAATCAAGTATCCCTTCGGCAAGCTGGACCTGGTGGCCATCCCTGACTACGAGTGGGGCGGAATGGAAAACACGGCGTCGATCTTCTTCCGCGAACCCGCACTGTTGCTCAATGAGGATGAAAAGAAAGCCTCAGTGTTTGCTCTGCAGGGGCACGCCATGACCATTGCGCATGAAATCGCGCACCAGTGGTTTGGCGACCTGGTGACCGCGGCGTGGTGGGACGATATCTGGCTGAATGAAGGCTTTGCCACGTGGATGTCACACAAGCCTGTGGAAGCCTGGCACCCGGAGTGGAACCTGGAAGCCTCCGCCGCCTCATCAGCGCAGCAGATCATCGGTCTGGACTCCCTGGCCGCAGCCCGGGCGATCCATGGCGAACCGAACACGCCGGGAGAGATCAAGGAAATGTTTGACGGCATCACCTACCAGAAAGGCGCGGCGGTGCTGCGCATGCTGGAGGCTTACGTGGGACCGGAGGTGTTCCGCAAAGGCGTAAATCTTTATTTAAAGGAGCATGCCAACGGCAACGCGACCTCGCAGGATTTCTGGCGCGCCATGGCCGAGGTTTCAGGAAAGCCTGTGGACAAGATCATGCCGACCTTTGTGCTGCAAGCAGGCGTTCCGATGGTCAGCGTCAGGGGAATCTGCCAGGCAGGGCGCGAGACCTTGAGCCTGGAACAGCAGCGCTTTTATATTGCGGCGCAGAAGCCGGCCTCCGCCACCGCGCAACTCTGGGACATACCTGTGTGCTTCAAGACGGCAAACGGCCGTGGACCGGAATGCTCTCTTTTTTCAAAGCCAAAGCAACAGGTTGATATCAAGAGCTGCGCGGCCTGGTATTTCGCCAATCCCGACGCGAAAGGATACTACCGGGTCTTTTACGATGATCCGCAGAATCTGGCCCGCATATCCAGTGTGGCTGAGAAGGCGCTCAATGCTCCGGAACGCATCGCTTTGGTTGAAGATGCCTGGGCGATGGCGCGCGCAGGCAAATATCCCATCGGCACGTTCATGCAGGTGGCGCGGGAGATGCGTTCTGAGCGCGAACGCCTGGTGGTGGACCGCATCGCGCAATACATGGAGGAGGCCGGTTCGCTTATTTCCGCGGAGCAGCAAGATGAATACAACGAGACGGTCCGCGCTCAATTTGCTCCTCTTGCCCACGAACTGGGTTGGGAGCCTCGGGCCGGCGATTCGGATGAACAGAAGGCCCTTCGCGCCATCCTGCTGCCGGTGATGGGCGAAGCCGGTGATCCGGAGGCCATCGCGGCGGCGGAGAAGATCGTCCATGCCTATCTACGCGCGCCGGGTTCAACCGACGCCACCATCACCGGCCCCGCATTCGCGCTGGCGGCCGAGCATGGCAATGCGGAACTCTATCAGACGCTCAGCGATGCGCTAAGCAAGGCCAACTCCAGTGGCGACTACTATAACTACCTGTTCGCGCTTGCCGAATTCCGCCGGCCTGAACTGGTACAGCGTACTCTGCAGCTGATCGATCAGGGCCGGGTCAGGCAGCAGGATTATCCGTCATTGTTCGCGGCCTTGTTGCGCAATCCTGCGTCACGCGACGAAGCCTGGAAATATTTGCAGTCACACTGGGACGATCTTGCCGAAAAGGTCACCAGCTTTGGCGGGCGCGGCGCCGTCTCCGCTCTGGGAAACTTTTGTTCTGTCGCCGCCAAAGATGACGTTAAACAGTTCTTTGCCACGCATCGCGCGCCCGGCGCCGAACGCGCACTGCAGGAAAGTCTTGACGCCATTGACAACTGCATGGAATTCAAACAACGGCAACAGGCCAATATGGAGAAGTGGCTGCACAGCGCTGATTCGGCCGGCAAAGAAGTGCCCGCAGAGCCGATTTCGCGCGGTGTAAAATCAAGGTAACGCATTGTGTTGGAGGCTCCCATGTCCGCTACAACCGCTGTCGATCTCAAGTCCTGTCCGCTGTTCATCAATGGAAAAGCTGTAATCTCGCGCGGCCAGAAGGACATTCAACACAATCCCGCCACGGGCGAAGCCATGGCCGAGGTGCCGCGCAGCACGCCGGAAGAGATCTCGGCCGCAGTTGAGGCGGCGCAGAATGCGTTCCCCGCGTGGAGCAAGACTCCGGTCATCCAGCGCTGCAAAATCCTGTTCAAATACCGCGAACTGCTGGAGGCGCACGCGCAGGAGTTTGTGGACCTCATCATCGAGGAGAACGGCAAGACCACTGACGAAGCCCGCGGCTCGTTTGACCGCGGCATTGAGTGCGTGGAGTTTGCCTGCGGCGCTCCCACACTGATGATGGGCGACACGGTGGAGCGCGTGGGACGCGACGTGGACGGCTGGTCCACGCGGAACGGAATCGGCGTGTGCGTCGGAATTACGCCTTTCAATTTTCCCATGATGGTGCCGATGTGGATGTTCCCCATGGCCATCGCCTGCGGGAACACCTTCGTGCTGAAGCCGTCTGACAAAGTTCCGCGCACGGCGGTGCGGATGGTTGAGCTGGCGCATGAGGCCGGTTTGCCTGCGGGCGTCCTCAACCTGGTGCACGGCGCCAAGCAGGCGGTGGATTGCCTGCTCACAGATCCGCGCGTCAAAGCCGTTTCCTTCGTAGGTTCCAGCGCGATTGCGAAGTACATCTACCAGACGGCCGCGAACAACGGCAAGCGCGTACAGGCGCTGGGCGGCGCGAAGAATCACACCGTCGTATTGCCGGATGCGGAGATGAAATCCACGGTAAGCGCCATCATGGGCTCAGGTTTCGGCTGCGCGGGAGAACGCTGCCTGGCCACCAGCGTTGTGGTTGCGGTTGGCGAAATTGGCGATCCGCTGGTGAAGGAACTGGTGCGCGCCGCCGACAATCTCAACGTAGGCGCCGGCTGTGAGCCAAAGACGCAGATGGGCCCGGTGATTACGGACGAGGCGCGCAAGCGGATCCTCGGCTACATTGAGCTGGCGGAAAAAGAAGGCGCCGTTCTGGCCCGCGACGGGCGCAAAGATGCGGTAGCCAGGGGCAACGGGTACTTTGTGGGACCCACGATTCTCGACAAAGTAAATCCCACTTCGCG
>JBLMYN010000076.1:0-4385 GCA_050258305.1 Actinomycetota bacterium | reverse complement strand
TTTTAGCTGCTGCCTACCCCAGTCGCGGTAGCGACGGCAAGTGGTAGCCCACCTCGTGAGAGGTGGGAAAATGCGTGGATTAAGATAAGAAGCCCCGGAGGGGCGACACATGGCACATACTTTTACAAAGAATCATTTGCATGCGGTATTCAGCACCAAGGAGCGGCAGAAGTTGATCGCAGAAGATTTTCAACCGCGCCTCTGGAAGTACGTCACCGGAATATGTCAGAACATCGATCTGATTCCCGTTGCGGTTGGCGGCAGGCCAGACCATCTGCATCTCCTATTTCATCTTCCTCCAAGCCGCAGTCTCGCCGATGCGATGAGAGTGATCAAGACAAATTCTTCAAAATGGATGAATGAACATCAGGAACGATTCGCATGGCAGGACGGGTATGGAGCCTTTGGCGTGAGCGAATCTAATCTTCCCGTTGTTGTGAAGTACATCCATTCCCAGAAGGAACATCACCGGAAAATGACCTTTGAAGAGGAATATCTGGCGCTTTTGAAAAAACACGGAATCGAATTCGATCCCAGGTTCGTATTCGACTAATTGTGTCGCCCCTGCCGGGGCTTCGGGTCGTATTGCACAGCTTTCCCACCTCTCACGAGGTGGGCTACAACATGCCGTCGCTACCGCGACTGGGGCGTGCCGGCTTTCTTGGCTTTGTATCCCGAGAAGTTTCTTGCTTGTTTTGTTGCCCGCGTTCTCTCACCTCTCACGAGGTGGGCTTTGTGGGGTGCTCTAAGACATGCCGTCGCTGTCGCGACACCAGGGATCGATTCTTCGATCTCTGATTTTGGGTTCGCCATCGGCATGTTTCAACCACCACGCTCCCGCCCTGCTATCCTTAAATTTCGTTTCTACCGACCCGCAAACCTGAGGGAGCCCCATGGCCGCATTGATTGATGCCATCGACATCAAGCGCAAGATGTTTTTTGAGTTTGAAAACACGCCGTTCCACTGCCTTGACGTGGAGGTGTCCACGCCCACGGCGCGCGGCGGGCAGACGCTGGTCCGCATCAAGATGCGCAACCTGATTACGCGCGCGGTTTTTGACAAGACGTTCAAAGCCGGCGACAAGTTCAAAGAGCCGGACCTGGAGATGGTCCCGGCCTCATACCTCTACAGTGACGGCGACGGTTTCTACTTTATGGACCAGGAGAGTTTTGAGACCGTGATGCTCTCCGGCGACATGATTGGCGACGCGAGCGACTTTCTGGCCGAAGGGCTGGTCATCCAGCTGCACAAGTACAACGGCAACCCCATTGGCCTGCAGTTGCCGCCGCATGTGGAGATGACGGTGAAGCACACCGAGCCCGGCGTGCGCGGCGACACCTCCAGCGGCAGCGTGACCAAGCCGGCCACGCTGGAGACCGGGCTGGAAATTCGCGTCCCGCTCTTTATCAAGGAAGGCGAGAAAGTGAAGGTGTCTACGGAGACGCGCGAGTTCGCGGGAAGAGCCTGAGAAGAGAAAAACCTTACCGCTGATAACGCTGACTACGCGGATTTGCGCTGATCAAACAAGACAGACGTACTGCATTGGAGCAATGAGCAGTTAGCGAGACAGCGATCGAGCCACGAACGGGAAAAGCGCCTGGCCGGCCCTGAGGACGTTTCCTTTGCCGCCCGCGGCCGCAAGCAGGGAATCAGGGAACAGATCAAAACTTCACGCACCGGCGGAGTGTTTCCTGTGACCGTTGTCACTGATCGCCTGCGGTCCCGGGGAGCAGCATGCCAACGTGCGGCTTCTGGCCATTTACTTCATCATCCTTGCGGCCACGCTCGCGGCCTGCGTGCTGGTCTTCGCCGGGACCGCGGTGACTTTAAAACTTGACCGGCGGCGACTGGCGGCGGGCACGGTCCTGGCGTTGCTCATTTTTGCCGCCATCTGCATAACCCGACCGGGAAGCTGGATTGTGAGCACTGGCGCCGTGCTGGTTACCGCCATATTCGCAGGCACGGCGATAGGGAGAAGCATTAAATCAGAACCCTCTCTCATCGCCATGTGTGTGGCGGCGGCCGTTGCGGACGTTGTTTCCGTCTCCGTTGGCCTCACTCACAAAATGTTTGCGGGCTACACGAGCGGGCAGAGCCAGTTGCTGGTCTATTTCTGCTTTTCCGTGCCGATCGGCAACGTCATTGCGCCGCTGGTGGGATTAGGCGACCTTCTCATCATGGGCGCCCTGTTCTGTGGTCTCAGGAACCTCACGTACGCGGCGACTGAAACATTCGCCGTGCCGGTGACAGGCCTTTTGGCAGCTCTCGTCATCGGGCTGGCGGTCAGGCACGGCGTCCCCGCTCTGCCTTTCATGGCCGGGTCTGTGGCCATCTATATCCTGGCCAGGCGCAAGGCAGCACGCTTTGAACAGTCTTGAGGGCCGGGGCCTCGACGACAGAGTCGCCAATCCCAAACGAGCACGAAAATGTTTCGCGATCCGGCTGAAATCGAAGCTCTACTACTCATGTGTGGCACAGCCGCCCTCGGCTGTGCGTTTTTCCCCATTTTATGGAGCCATGATTGAGCAGCACTGCAGTGGATTCGACCCGAGCCGGCGCCATCTGTTGCTTATGAGCCTTCCTCACAGCCGGGGGCGGCTGTGCTACTAGGGGTGAAATTCGTTTTTTCTCGAGAAGATTTTTGGTGATCCAAGATCGTTCTGGAGCTTCTTGCTTGGCTTCCGCGGAACAGTAGCGGTGCCGACCCTTCACCCGCGCGTAAGCTGTTCAATCAGGAAACATGGGTATTTATGCGCGGATTCAGGGTGTTGTATCAGAAGGGAAAGGCTCTCAGTTAACCGTTGGTCTTCTCGGGTTGAAAAAGACTCGCTTCCCGCACAGCCGGGGGCGGCTGTGCCACACGGTTCTCGTTGCATTTTCGAGAAAGGCCACAGAGCAACACGGAGGCAAGGCAAAAACTCTTGACAGGGCGAAGATATGGTGTAATATGGTGTTCGTGATTGCTTCGCGAGCGACTGCGCGCGAAGAATAGGCCTGAGAATTGAAGGTTTTTGAGACACCCGGCATGCGTGCCGGGTGTCGGCGTTTCAGGGGTGCGACCCATCAGCCGATGGCAGAGAGGCCGGAGTCGCCCTAATCGCGCGTGATCGCCGTGATCGCGCGTGATCGGAACAGTTGCGCCCTGGCAGCGAGTTTGAAGTGGGCTTGGGTAACGCAAGCAAAACCTTGGGTCACCCAGTGGAAAAATCTGGGTGACCCAGAGGAAAACCCGGCGTGACCCAAGGGTCGGGGCTGGGTCGATTTGGGGTAAGCGAGTTTGTTTGCAACGAAAGAGTGAAAACAGGGGGGGCGGGGGGGAAATCGCCGAGATCGCCGTGATCGCAACGTGATCGCGTGTGATCGGAAAAGCCGGGCATCGGTTCATCGGGTGATCAAGAGCATCGCGTGATCGGGAGGCTAACAATAAGAATGCGGCAACGAATGTGACTCCAGGCCGGTGATCGCGCGTGATCGGGAAACAACAATCAGCCCATGGCCGAGGCAGACAAGTGCCTGCGAAGAGTGAGCGGAAAGCAACTAACTGAAAAAGGAGAAAAGACAAATGTGGGATCCGAGAGAAAATGCGCTGGGCTTTACCAGGGAAGAAGAAGAGCTGCGTATGAAAGCAAAAGACTGGAACGAGCAGCAGGTAGTGGTGCGCATGCGTGATGAGCGCCGGCGGCGCGAGCGCGAGGAACAGCTGCGGCAGCAATGGGACAACAGCGAGGAGGGCAGGTTGTTCAGGAAGCTGGCGGAGAGCTTTGCCGCGTGCAGGAAGCTGCTGAAGCAGAATCCGAACGCTGAGCAGCAGGCCGCCCAACTGGGCGAGAAGACCTATGACGTGTACGCGAAGCTGAAACAGAACCTGGAGCGCGCGAACCAGGCTCCGCGATGCTGCTACGTGAAGACCAGCGGCGAGTTGTGCAAGGCGCCCAAGATGAAAAACCAGCAGTATTGCTGCATGCACGTGGCGATGATGGCGGCGAAGGAAAAAGAATTTGAGCTGCCTCCGCTGGACGATCCCAACGCGGTGCAGGTTGCCATTACGCGCGGCGCGCGCGGAGTGCTGGACGGCAGCCTGGATGAAAAGCGGGCCATGAAGCTGGCCTACTTTCTGCAGCTGGCGGTGACAAACGTGAACCGGGTGAACTTTGAACCGCAGGGTGAAGACTAGTTCTACCGCGGATCAAGGCGGATGAGCGCGGATTGGAAAAAGACTTCATCAGCGGCATGATGTTGCAGGTTTTCCGATCACGGCGATTACGGTGCGATCTCGGCGATTACGTGCGATTCTATCGCTTCACGACGCTTGCCATCTCCGCTGCCGGGGCTTTAATCTGGTCGGCTCATCTGGAGAGCCTGAAAAATGATCACATCCTTTAAA
>JBLMYN010000075.1:0-8222 GCA_050258305.1 Actinomycetota bacterium | reverse complement strand
GCAGCAACTTGGTTTGCATCGCCAAAGGCATGTCGCCAATCTCGTCGAGAAACAAGGTGCCTTCATGCGCCTGCTCGAACTTGCCGATGTGCCGGGCGCCGGCGCCGGTGAACGAGCCTTTTTCATGGCCGAATAATTCTGATTCGATCAGCTCGGCGGGAACAGCCGCGCAGTTCAGCGTTACATAGGGTCCCTCGCGGCGGGGGCTCTTGTCATGGATGGTGCGCGCAATCAGCTCTTTTCCGGTGCCGGTTTCACCCAGGATGCAGACCCGGCTCTCGCTGGCGGCTACGCGTTCCACCTGCGCCAGCAGACGGCGCATGTTTTCCCCGGTGTAGACAATTCCGTCGCTTCCCAGTTGCCGCCGAAGCTGCTGGTTCTCCTGCTTGAGCCGCTCCATCTGCAAAGCGTTTTGTACGGTCAACAGCAGCTTGTCCGTGGATAGCGGTTTTTCCAGAAAATCCAGGGCGCCCAGGCGGGTGGCTTTCACAGCCATCTCGATGTGCGCCTGTCCTGACATCATGACCACTGGCGTAGTCACACCCGCGGCGCGCATCGCCTCCAGCAGTTTCAGCCCATCCATCACGGGCATGACTACATCGGAAAAGATCAGGTCAAATTTTTCCTGCTTCGCGATTTCCAGAGCTTTCACCGGACTGTCGCAGACCGTGGCCTCATGGCCTGCCAGACGGAAGGCGCGGGAAAGCGACGCCAGGGTGTTGGGGTCATCGTCGATGATGAGAAGATTGGCTTTCATAACAGGCAATTAGCAGTCAGCAATTAGCACTTAGCCAAGCCGCTTCGTAAATGAGAGAGAAACTGCTGTTCTGCCTTGGCTGAGCTGAGTGCTGATTGCCAATTGCTAATTGCTGCCCGCTGCAACGTTAGTTTTTTTTTCATTCCCAGAGATCCCGTCGCTGGCAAACAGCGGCAGTTCCACATGAAACGTTGTTCCCCGGTTTTTGCGGCTGCTTACGCTGATGCGGCCGTGATGGTCACTGACTACGGATTGCGCAATCGCCAGGCCCAGGCCGGTGCCGTGCTGTTTGGTCGTGTAATACGG
Source organism: Actinomycetota bacterium (assembly GCA_050258305.1). Taxonomy (GTDB): domain Bacteria; phylum Acidobacteriota; class Terriglobia; order Terriglobales; family Acidobacteriaceae; genus Angelobacter. Next base: position 7,159 of record JBLMYN010000075.1, on the reverse strand, counting down.
CGTAAAGATGCGGTCGCACTCTTCCGGGGTGAGCCCTTTGCCGGTATCGCTGAGTTCGAAGACCGCGAAGCCATCATCCTTTGCGGTGCGGAAGGTCAGCTTCCCGCCGTCCGGCATCGCGTCAATGGCGTTCAGCACAAGGTTCTCGATCACGCGGCGCAGCAGTACCGGGTCGGCGCTGACCGGGGGCGCCTGTCCGAGTTGAAGCTCAGGCTCGATCCTGTTGGCCCGCTGTGTGAGCTGGCCCTGAAAGAGCTGGGCCACGCTGCGCACCAGTTCATCCAGGTCAAGGGCTTGCAACTGCGGCGCAGGCATTTTGGAAAAATCGCTGAAGCGCTGGACAATGCTTTTAAGGTTCGCGATTTCCGCGAGCAACGTTGTTGTGCTTTCGCGGAAGACTTCGTCAAATTGCTCCGGCATGTTTTCCCTCGCGCGCAGAAGGTTTTCCACCGTAATTTGCAGCGGGAAGAGCGGGTTTTTGAGTTCGTGGGCCAGTCGGCGCGCCAGCTCGCGCCATGCCGCCACGCGCTCGGTCTGTACCAGGCGCTCGCGCTGCGCCATCAGCTCTTCCGTCATGTGATTGAAGGCTGCGGCCAGCTTGCCGATCTCGTCGTTTGAGGAAGACTCAACGCGTATGCCCCAGTTGCCATGGCCAACTTCGGTTGCGGCTTCGGCAAGCTCGCGGATGGGACGGCTCATGCGCGTGGTCAGGATGGCGGTGATCAGAACACCAAGAAAAACGCCCAGCCCGGCGATGGTCAGGCTGATATCGCGGATGCGTTTTTCCAGCGAGAGCTCCTGCTGCAGCGAGTTGCCGACGAGCAGCACCGCGGGAATGCGGTCCGCGGTAAAGCCCGGCAAGGCGATGGCGTGGAGGATCTCCTCCTGCAAATCCGGGCCCAGGTCGATCGTCTTTGAGGTCTCATGCTGCTGCATCGCCTGCCGGATGAGCGGCATAAGTCTGTCCAGTGGCAGGCGGTCTTTATCTGGCCCGAGGATCTCAGGCTGGCCCTGTTCGGGAGCGCTGTAGATGGAAATGCGCAGCCCCGGCGGAGTTGTAAGGGTCTGCACCACCGAATCGAGTTTTCGCCCGCCAATCAGGTAATAGTTGGCGCCATGCGTCTTCACCGGACGCACGCACAACATGGCCAGCACGTTCCCTTGCGGCGTATCCACATGGCGCAGGAATGCTTCCTGGGGAAGCGGACCGGGGTGATTAAGAAACCAGGTCTGCTTGTATCCGAACCGCGCCGGCCAATCGGCGGAAGAAATAATGGTTCCATCCGGCGCAATGAGGTCGAGGAAGTCCAGTCGCTGCGCCCGCGCATAATTTTGCGCTTCGTTCACATAGTAGCCCACGTCAGCGCCATTGCTGAGTTCCATGGCGCTCCGCAGCATGGAATCAGAGCCGGCGATGCTCTCCACTCCGCGGATAATCTCGTCACCCTGCTGCTGGAACTCGCGGTGAAACTGGTCCACGAGCGTGGCGGTGCGTTCCTGCTCGATCTGTCTGAAGGCTTCATGCGCGCGCTCTTCAATCAGGAATGCCACAGTGCCCACGCTGCCGGCAATGCCCAGCGTGATCAGCAACAGCAGCCTGGTCTTGAGTGACACGCCCTATCTGCCTCCTTCAGTCCAGAGCTGATCCAGATTCCATACTCCGGTTGGCGCCTCCAGCCAGTTGTGGACACTGTTATTCAGCCACATGGCCTGCGAGACATGCGCAATGGGAATTACGCGAAAATCCTCAAGCGCCTTACCTTCCAATTCAAACACATCTTCGAGGCGCGTGGCATTGAGAGGAGCGGAAGCAGTCCCCGCCATGCCCAGATCGTCGAGGGCGGCTGCCAACGCGACCCCCGGCTGCAACGATTCAAGGGGCAGGCGCAGAAGTACGGCGTCAGCATCCATCCCGGCACGCGCGGATTTGTTGCCGACATGTGGTTCGCCATAAGGCTGTACAACGATGCCCGCCTCACGCGCGTCCACTGCGATCCGGTCCGCCACCAGCTTGGCCAGCGGATCAGAAAAGTCATAGGCAAGCGCGATGGGATGGACGATCACCAGCCCCGCGGCTTCGGCGCGCAGCTCTTTGGCGCGATCGAGATTGGTCCCGCCGGGAAAGAGAAATTCGTATCCGGTAAGCCACTGGGGCAGGATGCCGGACGCGGGTGTGCCGCGCTTCTGCAGAATCACATTGTTGATCGCATCGCGATTGATAGCGTCAGAGAGAGCTTCGCGCACGCGCGGGTCCACGGGCTTTCTGCCCGCTCTGCTGCCTGCCGCGGGAACATCCGGATGCAGGAATAACAGCACCAGAAGGTCGCTCGGGCGAGAAAGCTGAAGGTTTTGATTGCTCTGCTCCAGAGGACGAAGCTGGTCTACGGTCAGGTCAGCCGCGGAGTAAGGCCCCAGTTGCCGTTCCAGCAGTTCATCGCGGAGCGAGGCGCCGAGTTGAAACTCAACGCTGTCGGGATAGGGGCGGCCGCCCCAGTAATCGTCATTGGCGGAGAGCAGCACATGCTCGCCCGGCCGCCATTCGGCCAGCTTGTACGGGCCGCTGCCCACCAGGGTGTTGTCGCTGTTGCGCTTCACGATGGAGAATCGGCTGAGGGCCAGCAGTTCAGGCATTTGGGGAATGGCGGCAGGTGTTTCGATCCGGACCGTCTGTTGATCCACGGCAGTTACGGTCCATCCCTCGCTCTTGCGGGTGAGACAGGCGACAACGTCGGGCGCGGTCACGACAGTGCCGTCCTGAAAATTCGCCAGCCGAAGATTGAAGTACCAGACCCGGCCACCCTGTTCCGCCCGCCAGGATGATGCCAGCCGCGGGTGCACATGGCCTTGCGCATCCATTTCCGTCAGCGTGTCAAACAGCAGGGCGGCGACGCGGTCGCGCACCGCGGGATGATCGTCATCGGCCAGCGGGTCGAGGGAGTTGAAGCGCTCATGCAACAGGATGCGTACAGTCCCGCCATAGCGCGGGCGCGAACTGGCGCCCGCCGTCGCAGCGAGCGCGACCAGCAGGCTAACGGCTGCAATTGACGGAAAGCGTGAAAGCTTCATATTTTCCTGTGGCCGGCGATTGCAACACGCCGTTGACAATGTCGCTGTGTTTGCCCGCCGTCCAGAGCGCCCGCACCGGTCCCGCGAGATCGATGGTTGCGCTCACCGGCAGTGCCTCGCGGCCCAGGACCTCCATTGCCTGGACCTGGTCGGGCTTCACCGAATCGGTCGGAGCGCTGACCAGCGCCTGCCATCCTGACCCGCAATTTGAATGCACGGCAGCCATATTGCTTCCCCAGCCGCTGAAAATCGCGGCGGGTGCAGAGAGATCATACTGATAAAGGCGGGTACGGCCGTCAGTTCCGCTGAACAGCCACTGATGCGTGTCGCCCGTCTGCAACGCGACAGCAGAGAAAAAGGGGACCACCGACGCGCCGGCGCTCGGACCGGAGAGCAGGCCGGTAAAGAAGTTCCTGCGCGAGCTGTAGAATGCAACCACATTGCCTTCGTCCACCGGCCAGGGATCGTCGCTGGCGCGGCAATCGAGCGATGGAGGCGACATGCTGCCGCTGCATCGCGTGCCGGGAAGAAACGCGGTTACCTGCAGACCGTTGATCAGCAGCCGCCCGCGAAGATCGCGCGGCCACGGATGCGCATGGGTAATGCCCAGCACGTAGCGCAAACGCCATTGTCCCGAGTCGCTTGAGTAAATGGAAACCTGGTCCGGGTCCAGCAGCGCCAGCGTGTGGCTGTCCTCAAAGAAGTCCAGGATCGGTGAATCCTGTTGCCACACTGTGTTCTTGCGAATGGTGAGCATGGGAGCGCGCGCCGCCACCACGTGCGCCGGACGCGCCACTTTTTGCATAACCACTTTCCTGTTGCCGTTCTGCTGAACGGTGGCGATCCAGAGATAGCCCTGCCAGTCCTCGGAAAAGGTTATGTCCACATGCGGCGCAGGATCGGTACCTGCCATGCGGATTCCGGCGTTGCGGAAGCCGGTGAAGATGGCATTCTGAACCGCTCCCTGCAGGTCCGGCGGCAGGACAGAGATATTTTGAAAACTGATGCTCGCCGCGGGGAGCGGGCCTGCGCGCGAGACGATCTGGCGCACAAAGTCGCCGGCCACGGCTGCAAGCGGCGGCTGCCCGTCGGTTGGCGCGACCTGTGTCTGTGCGGCCATGAGTGGCAGGCTCAGGCACAGCGCAAAAAACAGACCCTTTTGGAATGCGGTCTTCAGCATGAATTGGAAGTGAGCGTTATTCTCATTGAACTCAAAAATCAGGGCTTTGGCAATCAGGGAAACGTACCATGAACCTTTGATTTCACTTTTAGACGCAACCCGCAGGAAAGAGCAGCGAAGCAGGCGCGCTGTCCCGGCGGAGACAACGCGCCTGGCGCCGCGGGCTTCGCGCATGAAAAGCGCGAAGCGCACGACGAAACCCGGTGCATTTCAACTGCCTGGGCAGGTCCCTGCCGCCTGGCTCGCTCTGGTGCCGCCCATCTCTTCCGGCGCGCATCACCGTGCTCGCGGAAAAGATGAGCGGCAGCCAGGCCGCGGGAACCTCCCTGTCCGGCAGTGGTCCGGTCCGGTTGCGCACAAATTGAGAGCATGCTGGTTGGCGCGCTCTCCTGCTGTGGAAGGGCTATAGGACGCACCCGGCGGTGAAACCGGACAACTCTGTTTGTACTTTTCATTGCTCAGCCTGCGTTTGCAGCTTCAGCGGAGTCGCCTGAAAGGCGGACTTCATCTTCTTCTGGTATTCGTTCCACCAGCGGCGGAAGTGCCTGGGCTCTGTGTCACGGCCGTTTGCGGTCGTAGACTCCAGGTTCTGTTCCTCATGATCCTGCGTGACTTTGGTTGTGGTTGCTGCTGCTGAATCCTGCGTCTGCTTTCTTGCCGAATTTGCCTGCAAATCGCTTTTCATAAAGGCTCCAGGTTGCGGCCTATTGCTGCACAATGGCCGCGGTTGCAGTTGCGTATTCAGTGCTGGAAATTGAAGCCGATTGCGTCTGGTCTTCCGTGCCTGCGCCGCCGGTGGCCGGTGCGGCCGCGGGCGCGAAGATCTTTGCGATCAGCTCGTCGCGTTCCCGCCGAATGATCACGCGGTCGCCGACTTTTACCCGGTTGTAGAGGTCCTCCACATCGCTTCTGGCCATGCGCAAACATCCGTGTGAGGCGGCCTTGCCGATGGAACTGGGAACGTTGGTGCCGTGAATGCCGTAGCCTTTCAGGCTCAGGCCCATCCAGCGGTCGCCCAGGGGATTGTTTTTGCCGGGCAGTATCTCTTTTCCCTTGTGGCGATACACCGGGTTTACAGCGTGATTGATGATGGTGAACTCGCCTTCCGGGCTGGGAGTCCAGCGCGTACCCACGGCGATTGGATAGGTCCTGATGAGTTTTCCGTCTTCGAGCAGGGCCAGACGGCGGTCGGGGATGCTGATGATGATTTCGCGCCGGTGTTCATCCGAGGCGGATGCATTCCCAATGCTCTGGCTTGCCGCCGACGCGTGCACCTTGCGCTCCGGCTGCGAGGAAGACGCCATGTGCGGCTTCGCCGGTGAATTTGTCGTTTGCCCAGTGATCACGCGATTCTTCGCCACCGGGGTGCTTTCAAGGTTATGTTCCAGGCCGGCCAGTTCAAATTCCTGATGTTTTAGAACCGCCTGTCTGGCTTCCGCCGCAACATAGATGGTTCCGGCCAGCAGGATTGCCGCTATCGCAGTAGTTTTTACCGGGAGTACAACGAGCCGCCGCATCGTGAATCTCCTTTCCCCCACGCGGGAGAAAAAAGCACTGCGGCGGCCAAAGGATAACTGGTTGAATCAAAGGCGCTTAGGGCTATCCGGAGGCCCGGATTTCGTGCCTGACAGACACACCGTGTCCCGGCTGCCACGCGCCGGCACGTTGGGGATTGAGAGGAATACGCCAAAGGCGAAGGGGCAACAGTCCAAAGCGGTTCGAAAAAAATGGTGCCGCCGGGGTGCCATCCCGGCGGCTGGAGCGCAAGAGGAATCTTTTATGGTTCCGTCTGCTGGATAAGACACAGCACTCCAGGGCCCGGAACAGAATTAATCCAAATTTGTTGCGTCGGTGATCTTGCTGCTGGAACCGTTTCTTGCTTTTCTAAGAGGCATTCAGGGCATGAGTTGCGTCGAACGAGTTCCTGCTGACCTGAGCCTCGCGGATCATGGCAGGCGCATGGCTTCGGCGAGTTCCGGCGTTTGTTGCTTTGAAGCTTGCGTGAGCTGCGCCGCGGCGGTCCCTTCCGCCAGGCGCCTGATGGTGCGCATCATCTTACGTTCCATGATGAAATGCGCGGGGTCCCAGAACAGGGAAAAAGCGCGCGCCGCCGGGCCCATTCTTTCAGGAAGAACGCTGCGCATGATCAGGCGCGTAATGGGCGAGGACGATGCGGCGCTGCTGATGGGCTGCAGCAGGAAGTTCCAGCTACCGTGCGGGGCCCAGCGGGCATGGAGCGCGCTCTCGCGATCGGCATAGGCCACGTTCACCATGGCGCGAAACGGATCAATGTGCGCCACGGTCATGCGGGCGCGGCCTCCATAATTGTGTTGCGCCGCCATCCAGAGATCGTCGCCCACGTTGCGGTGCTGCCATTCCGGGACCAGGTTGAAGGTATTGCTCATCTCGGCGCGAAAAAGGTTTTCCAGCCACGTGTAGCTGTAATATCCGGCGCGGTCCTGGCCAATTTGCATGATCCACGGCCAGATCTGTTCCGGGGTGGCCTGAATGGTGATGGCCCGCGTGCAGATGCCAAGCGTGTTGGGCGTGAACTCATCGCCGGGCCAGGTGCCCGCGCACTCTTCCGGCGTGGCGCCCCAGCAAAACATGCGCGGCTTCAGGCAGAGCTCATATGCACCCAGGACGCCGGCAACGGCGGCTCCGCCCAGCAACAATCTGGAAATGGATTTCATGGTGGGCCCCCTTTCCTTTGAGCATACGCCCGCGGCTGCGGCGGGTTGGTGACGTAGATCACGGCAATGCTGTGAAGGCGCAACATGGCGCACCCTGGCGATCAGGTTGGCAACTCAGGTGCGGTGTGCGAAACTCGTTGAGGTGGGGCCTGTAGCTCAACGGTTAGAGCAGCAGACTCATAATCTGTTGGTTGTAGGTTCGAATCCTACCGGGCCCACC
>JBLMYN010000074.1:0-4483 GCA_050258305.1 Actinomycetota bacterium | reverse complement strand
GGCAGTCGGCTCCAATGAGGGGAAAGTCTTGTCAGCGCGCAACTGGCCCGTGCCTGCCATCCCCTCGAATATTAAGCCCGCGCTGGTCTGGCACACGCTGTCACTTTTGCCAGTTGTTGGCATTCCGAGCGTCTCCAACAATGAAAGTGGACAATGGCCCCGAAGTTTGCCGCGTAGATTCGAGAGGACTGTTCATTTCTTGTCCATACCGCTTACCTTCACGAATCTCATCGCCGGCGGAATGCACGCTGGATGGAATTACAGCAGCAAAGTAGTGGGCCGTTGGGGAGGGACACTCGTGATGATTCCGAAAACAACTCGACTAAGAGTTCCGACCCAGATTGCTCGAAACCTGATTGCTCTTTTGTGTGTTGTCCTGATTTTGCCGTGGAGCTCCTATCCGTTGGCGGTGACAGGGCAGCAACAGGCCGCAGGCGGGCAGAATGCCGCGCTTCCTCCGGAGCAACTGGATTCTCTGGTGGCGCCGGTGGCGCTTTATCCAGACCCGCTGCTGGCGCAAACGCTGGTGGCCTGCACATATCCGCTGGAAATCGTGCAACTGCAGCAATTCATCGAGCAGAACAAAGGCCTGAAAGACAAGGCGCTGACGGATGCTGTGATGAAGCAGGACTGGGATCCCAGCATTCAGGCGATGGCGGCGTTTCCCGACACTGTGAAACTGCTGGCCGATAATATCCGCTGGACCAACGACCTGGGCAATGCCTTCCTGGCCCAGCAGGATGACGTGATGAACGCGGTGCAGCGCATGCGCGGCAAGGCCGTGGATAAAGGTGCGCTGAAAACCACCTCGCAACAGAAGGTCGAAACCAAAGTGGTGGAAAACAAGACCGTGGTCGTGGTTGAGTCGTCCAGTCCGGAAGTGGTCTACGTTCCCAGCTACGATCCCGTGGCTGTCTGGGGAGCGCCTTACTATCCCTATCCGCCAGTGGCGTATCCCGCCTACCCGGCTGGAGGGATGCTGCTTTCCTTTGGATTGGGAGTGGCGGTTGGCGCGGCATGGGGCCACGGCGGCTGGGGCTGGAATTGCGGCTGGGGTGGCAACAACAACATCAACATCAACCGCAATAACAATTACATCAACCACTACAACAACCAGCGCGTGAATGCCGGAAATCGCTACGGCGGCAATAACAACAACTGGCAGCACAATCCGCAACATCGCGGCGGCGCGCCTTACGGCAACAGAGACACGGCACAAAGGTTTGGCGGCACCACACGCGGAGACAGCATGGGCCAGAGGCAATCTGCTGCCCGGCAGGGCTCTGGTGGGCTGAGAGCTACGCAGCAACCAAGCGGACTGGGCAGCAGGGCTGGTGGCAGCCAGTTCGCCGGCGGCGCCAGGCCCAGCACGCAGCCCAGCATTAATCGTGGCCCCGGAGGTGGCGGTGGGGATCGCATCGGAAATCGCCAGGTCTCATCCGGGAACATGGGCTCCAGAAACAGCAGTGCGTTTTCCGGGAGTTCCGCAGGCCGTAATGCAACTCGAGCCAGCAGTTCGCGTGGCGCCTCCAGCATGGGATCTCGTGGCGGCGGCATGTCGCGCGGTGGTGGCTTCCGCGGCGGTGGCGGAAGGCGCAGATAGCCTGAGCGCGGAACGTAAAAGGAGGAATTTATGAAATTGCAGCTATCGAAAATGAATGCACGCACGGTCCTTCTCGCGCTCATGGCAATTGTGTTCGCATGCACTACAGCAGTCTGGGCGCAGAGCCAGGTGCAAAAGCTGCTGCCACCGTCCAAGCCGGCGCCGCAACAGCAGAAGTCGTTCGCAACTCCGCAACTTGCCGCCCAGGCCCTGATCAGCGCGGCGGAAAAGTTTGACGTGCCCGCGTTGCTTGAGATCTTCGGCCCGGAGGGCAAAGATCTGGTCGCGTCGGCGGACGCTGTGAGGGACAGAGACCTTGCTCAACGTTTTGTGGACAAGGCCCATGAAAAGAATGCCGTGACGGTTCGGAAGGCGCGAGCTGTTCTGGTCATCGGCAAAGAGGATTGGCCCATGCCGATCCCCATCGTCAAGAAACGCGGCAAATGGTATTTCGATACCAAGGCGGGCAAACGGGAGATTCTGTTCCGGCGCATTGGGTCGAATGAACTCGATGCCATCCGCATCTGCCGTGGATTCGTGGAGGCTCAGAAGGAATACGCCTCCGCCACTCACGACGATTCTGGAATCCACCAGTACGCACAGAGGATCATCAGCTCACCGGGCAGGCAGGACGGGCTGTTCTGGAACAACCCTGACGGCTCGGCCGGCGGGCCCATCAGCAAGCCGATTGCGAAGGCCATTCAGGAAGGCTACTCAACAACAGGCGGACCCTCGCCTTATCACGGCTATGTTTTCAAAGTCCTGAAAGGCCAGGGGCCGGCGGCTCCGCTGGGTCAAATGGACTTTGTGGTGAAGGGTGCGATGATCGGCGGATTTGCCCTGGTTGCTACTCCCGCTGATTATCGCGTCACAGGAGTCAAGACGTTCATGGTGAGCCATGACGGCATTGTGTACGAAAAAGATCTCGGACCCAACTCCCTCAAGCTTGTAAAGGCCATGGAGCGTTACAACCCGGACAAAGGCTGGCGAGTGACGAATGATGAAGAGCAGTGATGCCGGCCCCCAAAGGAGGCGCATCGAGGCGTTGCATTGAAACCTGAAAATAATCACCGCGGCTTTACTGCCGGCATGACGTGGATGCGCGAGTACAAAAGAGACTGGTTGCGCGCCGACATCATCGCCGGTCTGGTAGCAGCCGCGGTGGTCATTCCCAAGGCAATGGCGTTTGCCACCATTGCCGGATTGCCCGTGCAGGTCGGCTTGTACACGGCTCTTGTGCCCATGGTCATCTACGCGATCCTGGGCACGTCGAGGCCGCTGAGCGTCAGCACCACGACTACCATCGCGATTCTCACCGCGGCAGAGCTGGGGAGAGTAGCGCCGACGGGAGACCCTGGAGCCCTGACGGTGGCGGCTGCAACTTTGGCGGTGCTGGTGGGCGCGCTGCTGCTGCTGGCGTCGCTGCTCAAGCTGGGATTTGTGGCCAACTTTATTTCCGATCCTGTTCTGGCGGGCTTCAAAGCCGGAATCGGGTTGGTGATTGTGGTGGACCAGCTGCCCAAGCTGCTCGGCTTCCACATCGTCAAGGGCGGTTTCTTCCGGGACATTCTCTCAATGATTCAACACCTGCCGGCAACTTCGTGGGCGACGCTCGCTGTTACGCTCGTCATGCTGGGCCTGATGTTCAGCCTGGAGCGCTATCTGCCGCGCGCGCCAGCGCCGTTGATTGCGGTGGGCGCTGGGATAGCCGGCTCCATCCTGCTGGGATTGCCGGCCATGGGAGTAGCGACGGTGGGTGCAATTCCGCGCGAGCTGCCATCTCTTGTGTCGCCGGACTTCCGCCTGCTCCTTGACATGTGGCCGGGGGCGGCGGGTATTGCCCTGATGAGCTTTACTGAAACCATCGCGGCGTCGCGCGCATTCGCAAAGTCCGGCGAGCCCCGGCCGGTTCCCAACCAGGAACTGTTCGCTCTCGGTGCGGCCAACATCGCAGGCGGTTTCTTCGGCGCCATGCCTGCCGGGGGAGGGACGACGCAGACAGCAGTGAATCGCAGCGCCGGTGCGCAGACGCAGATGGCCGAGTTCGTAACTGCAGCCGTTGCGCTTGCCACGCTGTTGCTGCTTGCGCCTTTGATCTCCATGATGCCGGCGGCCACTCTTGCGGCCGTTGTTGTTGTCTATTCTGTGGGCCTGATCAAGCTGGGCGAATTTCGCGAGATATCCCGGGTGCGCAAAACGGAACTTTATTGGGCGATCGTCGCCTTTGCCGGCGTCGCGTTGCTTGGGACGTTGCGCGGCATTCTGGTGGCGGTGATTACCTCACTGCTGGCGCTCGCGCAGCAGGCTTACAGTCCTCCAGTTTATGCGGTTGGACGCAAGCGCAGCACCAACGTCTTCCGGCAGCTTTCAGCCGAGCATCCGGATGACCAGACATGGCCGGGCCTGCTGATCGTCCGCGTCGAGGGCCGCATCTTCTTTGCCAACGCTCAGCGTATTGGAGACAAGATCTGGCTGCTGCTGCAGCAGGCAAAGCCTTCGGTCATCCTCATCGATTGCAGGGCCATTTTCGACATTGAATACACCGCGCTCAAGATGCTCGCCGAGGCTGAAAAAAATCTTCGGCGCGATGGGGTAATGCTCTGGCTGGCCGGACTCAATCCGCATGTGCTCGCCGGTGTGCAACGTTCCACGCTTGGTGAAACGCTGGGGCGCGAACGGATGTTCTTCAACCTGCAGGCAGCAGTGGAGCGTTACGAGCAGCTCATGGCGGACAGAAAGGCTGCTCAGGGGATTACGGCGGCGTGAACGGGAATACGAGGTGATGTCATGAAATCAGCAACGCACAACGGCAGGATTGCCGAAATCGCTCACAACGGTCATGGTGCGGAAGCCGGGGCAAAAAAGAAGCTGAAGAGAAAG
>JBLMYN010000073.1:0-10432 GCA_050258305.1 Actinomycetota bacterium | reverse complement strand
GAAATCCTCGCCCTGGGCGAGGACCTCAAGAAGGGTGTGCGCTCCATCAAAGAGCTGGTCGCCTTCGACGAAGAGGAAATCACGGACGAGATCGTGCAGGCCCGCCTCAAGGATTTCGTCGGCAAAATCGACGACATCGGCAAGCACCACAAGAAGGAACTGCAGCTTCGCGAGAAGCTCGAAACCATCCCGCAGAAGAAAAAGCCCAAAGAATACCGCCGCTGCCGGTGGCAACTCGGACGCGCGCAGGTGCAGGTTTCAGTCGGCATCCGCAACCTCAAGTTCACCAATCCTGAGCGCAAGCGCCTCATCGATCGTGTGAACAAGAACGTCGATTCCATGCGCCAGCTCGATCGCCAGATCAACAATCTGGAAAAGAAGATCGAAGCCACGCGCGTGGAGGAGACCAGGCGCGAGTACCGGCGCATCCAGCGGCAGCACAAACTGGAACTGGACAAGCTGGAGCACGACACCGGCGTCACCTTCCAGGAACTCAAGCGCACGCAGCGCGAGATCATCCAGGGCGACGTTGACGCCGAAGCGGCCAAGCGCGAGCTCATTGAAGCCAACCTGCGTCTTGTCGTTTCCATCGCCAAGAAGTACACCAATCGCGGACTGCAGTTTCTGGATCTGATCCAGGAAGGCAACATCGGTCTGATGAAAGCGGTGGACAAATTCGAGTACCGCCGCGGCTACAAATTCTCCACGTACGCCACGTGGTGGATCCGCCAGGCGATCACCCGCGCCATCGCCGATCAGGCCCGCACCATCCGCATCCCGGTGCACATGATCGAGACCATCAACAAGCTGATCCGCACATCGCGCCAGCTTGTGCAGGAACTCGGCCGCGAGCCCACGTCGGAAGAGATTGCCAAACGCATGGACATTCCCGTGGCCAAGGTCCGCAAGGTCCTCAAGATCGCGCAGGAGCCCATCTCCCTCGAAACCCCCATCGGTGAAGAGGAAGATTCGCATCTTGGCGACTTCATTGAAGACCGCTCCATGGTTTCGCCTGCCGAAGCCGTGATCAACGTGAACCTGAAAGACCAGACCGCGCAGGTGCTGCGCACGCTCACCCCGCGGGAAGAAAAGGTCATCAAGATGCGCTTCGGCCTGGAAGACGGCTCCGAGCACACACTCGAAGAGGTCGGCCAGTCCTTCGCGGTCACACGCGAGCGTATCCGCCAGATTGAAGCTAAAGCGCTGCGCAAGCTGCGCCATCCATCGCGCTCACGCAAGCTCAAGGCGTTCATGGACGGCATCCGCGAAGCGTAAAACCTTACCGCTGATAAGCGCGGGTTAACGAATCTGAGGCGCTGCGAAAGCAGCAGCTGCGAAAGCAGCGCCTTTTTTTGTGCCTGCTCTCACTGGTCGCTTTACCGTCCACCTCGTCCACCTTGTCCACTTCGTCCACCTTGGGCCACTCCGGCTCGCAGCAATCTCCCGGGCCATTGTCGATTTATATCCCGGCGATGATAATGGAATGAAGGGTGTTGCTGCCCCGGAACATCCGGTAGTTACCGCGCGTATTCAAGGCTGGAGGATGCCGCCCAATGGTCCCTATGACCGACGAAGTACATATCAAACCGGATCTGGGATCGCTGCGCATCGATGACCACAAGCGCGGCTCCGGAAAAGCCGGCAAGCGCGTTGCGGTTCTTCTGGCTGCATTGATCGTCCTTGCGGCGATTGGGATTGGAGTCTATTCATACGCACCTCGCGCAGCCGCGGTGGAGGTAGCCACGGTGCAACAAGCGGACAGCGGACCGCAGGTGCTGTTGAATGCAAGCGGCTACGTTACTCCGCAGCGGCGCGCAACCGTGGCTGCCAAGATCACCGGGCGGGTGACGGGAGTGTTCTTCACTGAAGGAATGCACGTGCAGCAAGGGTTCATCCTGGCGAAGCTGGACGACTCAGATACGCAGAAGACGCTGGCCGCGGCCATCGCCGACCGGAACGCGACTCAGGCATCCATCGCCGACCTGCAGGTGCAACTGAAGAACGCGGAAATTGAACTGCATCGCGCGCAGGAATTGCAGAAGCAGGGCGTGCAGACACAACAGGCTCTGGATAACGCCCGGATGGCGGTGAACAGCCTGCAGGCGAAGATCGACTTCACCCGGCAGCAGGTGCTGGCGGGAGACGCACGCATCAAGGAAGCGCAGCAGGCCGTGGACAACTGCGTGATCCGGGCGCCCTTTGCTGGAATCATAGTCTCCAAGGATGCGCAGGTGGGAGAGATGGTCTCGCCCATTTCCGCGGGCGGGGGATTCACGCGGACGGGGATTGCCACCATTGTCGATATGGCGTCCAACGAAATCCAGGTGGACGTGAACGAGAACTATATCGCCCGCGTCAAGCCGAAGCAGAAAGTGACTGCGACTCTGGATGCCTATCCTGATTGGAAGATTCCCGCTCACGTTCGAACCATCATCCCCACGGCGGACCGGCAAAAGGCAACCGTTGAGGTGCGCATCGCGTTCGACAAGCTCGACCCGCGCATCCTGCCCGACATGGGCGTGAAGGTGACGTTCCTTGGCGAGCAAGCCAAACAGGCGGAAAAGGCTCCGGCGGGACTGATGGTTCCGCAGGGCGCCATTAGGGACGATGGCGGGCAGAAGATCGTCTTCCTGGTAAAGGACAATCATGTGGAGCGGCACGCCGTGAAGGTGGGCGAGAGCCAGGGTTCGCAGGCACAGCTGCTGGCCGGAGTGAACCCGGGCGACACGGTGGTTGTGCGAGGGCCGGCCGATTTGAAAGACGGTCAGGCCGTGGTCGTGAAACAGTAAACCGTTCATAAACTCAGGGATGGGAGCGGCAAGAGAATGGCACGTGTGGATGGCAACGGAACAGGTGGAAGTTTAATCCAGGTTCGCGGGCTGGATAAGACATACCGGCGCGGGAGCGAAGAGATCGATGTATTGCAGGGCCTGAACCTGGATGTGGACCAGGGCGACTTCGTCGCCTTCATGGGGCCCAGCGGCTCGGGCAAGACAACTCTGCTGAACCTGCTGGGAGGGCTCGATGTTCCCACGCGCGGCAGCGTAACCGTCGCCGGCGACGAGATCACGCACATGTCGCGGGGCAAGCTCACCGAGTGGAGGGCGCGCCACGTTGGCTTCATTTTCCAGATGTACAACCTGATTCCCGTGCTGACCGCGTTCCAGAACGTGGAGCTGCCGCTCCTGCTCACGAAGCTCAGCAAGGCGGAACGGCGCAAGCATGTGGAAACCGCGCTTGCCATCGTGGGCCTGGCGGAACGGATGCATCATTTCCCGCGGCAGCTTTCCGGCGGCCAGGAACAGCGCGTGGCCATTGCCCGCGCCATCGTTGCCGATCCCACGTTCCTCCTATGCGATGAGCCGACGGGGGACCTGGACCGCAAGAGCGCCGATGAAGTAATGGAACTGATCAAGCGCCTGGTGAAGGAGTACGGAAAGACGGTGCTGATGGTGACGCACGATCCGCTGGTGGCGCGGCAGGCAGACCTCACGCTGCACCTTGACAAAGGCGTGCTGGTAAGGGGGGGCGAGCGCCAGGGAGTTGTGCAGGGGAGCGCCTCATGAAATTCAGCCGGTTGATTCTCGCCAACCTGTTTCGCAAGAAGGTCCGCCTGGTGCTGACGATCGGATCGTTTGCGGTAGCGTTGTTTCTATTCGCATTTTTGAGCGTGGTGAATGATGCCTTCGGCCGCGGCGCCGACATTGCCGGCGCAGACCGGCTGGTGACCATCAACCGCACCTCCATCATCAACACGATTCCGCTTTCCTACCGCGACCAGATCCTGCGCATTCCCGGCGTAAAGTACATTACCCACAACAACTGGTTCGGCGGCGTCTATCAGGACGAGAAGAACTTTTTTCCCCAGTTCGTCATCGATCCTGAGAACCAGCGGCAGGTCTTTCCCGAGCTGGTCGTCCCGGATGATCAATGGAACACCTTTTTAAAAGACCGTGACGGCGCCATCGTAGGCGCGGCCACGATGAAGCGCTTCGGCTGGAAAATCGGCGACCGCATTCCCATCAAGACCACGCTCTACGGCCTTGCCGGCACCGCGTGGGAGTTCAACATTGATGGGGTGTACCACGGCAAGAGCCCCAAGGACGACGAAACCCAGTTCTGGTTCCAGTGGGACGCATTTGAGGAACGCGTCCCCGAGAGGATGAAGGGGCAAATCGGATGGTACGTCCTGCGCGTGGATAATCCGGACGACTCGGTGCGAATCGCCAAAGCGATCGATACCATGTTCATGAATTCACCCAACGAAACCAGGACGGAGACGGAATCGGCGTTCGCGGCGGGCTGGGTGAAGCAGTTCGGAAACATCAAGTTTCTTATCGTGTCGATTGGGACCGTGGTTTTCTTCACGCTCTTGCTCGTGACCGGAAACACCATGGCGATTTCGGTGCGCGAACGGACGCCTGAAATCGCCATCCTGAAAGCCATCGGCTTCTCTGACCGCGCGGTGCTTGGATTCATTCTGGGCGAGTCGCTGGTGATTGCAGTCCTTGGCTGCATCGGGCTTCTCCTCGCCTTGTTGGCAATCCCGGTTCTCGCCCGGGCGCTGGCGGGCATGCTCCCGGCGCTGCTCATCTCTCCGAAAGTGCTCATCTACGGTGTCTTTGCCGCTCTGGCGGTCGGGTTTGTGAGCGCGATTCTTCCCGGGCTCGGTGCAATGCGGATGCGCGTGGTCGACGCGCTGCGGAGGGTATGAACATGGCGGCGAAGCTGGTATTCGGGATCATCATCACGCTCTTGGCGATTCTGGCGCTGCTGTTGGTTGTTGTCGTCGTGTGCGGAATTGTGGCAGGCCTGCTTGCCCCGTTCGTCGGGTCCGTGCCGATTTCCTACAACTTCCGCAGCATTCGGGCGCGCTGGACTTCCACCATTGTTGCCATCCTGGGTATCGCCGGCACGGTTGGGGTGTTCGTGGCCATGCTGTCACTGGCGCGCGGATTTCGCGCGACCCTGGTCGCCTCCGGATCTCCGGGGAATGCCCTGGTGATGCGCGCGGGATCGACAACAGAGATGATGGGCGGCATCACGCTGGATTCGGTGAAGATCACCGAAGATGCGCCGGGCGTGGCAAGAGACGCATCAGGCCAGCCTCTCGTCACCCAGGAAGTAGTAGGCATCATCCCAATTCCCCTGATCAGCACAGGAACGGACGCAAACGTGCAGGTCCGCGGCGTTTCTTCCAATGTCCTGCAGATCAGAAAATTCGTGAAGATCGTTCAGGGGCGGATGTTCCACTCCGGGCTGGACGAACTGGTGGTGGGAAAGAATGCGTCGAAGACATACCAGGGATTGACCGTGGGGAACACAGTCAACTTCGGCGGAGGGCGATGGAAGGTTGTGGGAGTGTTCGACGCGGGCGGCTCATCGTTTGATTCGGAGGTATGGTGCGACGCGCGCATCCTGAATGAGGTGTTGAAGCGCCCGGAGAATATTTTCCAGTCCGCCACAGTTCACCTTGCCTCGCCCGCGGCATTCCAGCAATTCAAGGACGCCATAACTTCCGACCCAAGGTTGAACCTGGAGGTTCAGAGAGAGATTGACTATTACGCGAAGCAGTCGTCGACCATGACGAGGCTGATCACGGTGCTGGGAGGCCTGGTGGCCGCGATCATGGCCTTCGGCGCCATCTTTGGAGCCCTCAACACCATGTACTCGGCGGTTGCGGAACGCGGCCGCGAGATTGCCACCATGCGCGCGCTGGGCTTTTCCACCTGGAGCGTGATCCTCTCCTTCCTTTTCGAAGCGCTTCTGATTTCGTTTATTGCCGGGATCCTCGGTTGCCTGGCCGTGCTGCCCCTGAACGGCTGGACGACAAGCACCATGAATTTTCAAACCTTTTCCAATCTGGCCTTTGCTTTCAAGATCACCTTTGACCTCCTGGTGCTGGGTGTTCTGTTCGCCCTGGTGATGGGCGTTCTGGGGGGATTGCTGCCTGCGGTGCGCGCGGCCCTACGGCCGGTGGCTGTCGCCCTGCGAGAATTGTAGGCGGCAAAATAGACAGGCGCTTTTCAAAGCTCCCACCAAGCGCGAGGCCGAATGGTTTTCTGATCCGCGATCATCCGCGTAAATCCGCGGTAGGCGCTGTATCCGGGAAGCGCGTCTGCCCGCATTTCGCGATTTGTCACATCCGCTCTGTGATCTCCGTGTAACGTTTTTTCCTCCTGCCTCACTACTACAACAGAGAAGCTTATAATTGTGGCAGAGGAACGCCTGCACGCTGTTCCTCGGGCGCAAGGCAAACTTTCCACTTCTCGAAAGCTTTGCGCACAGAGCCGTCAGCCCAGGAAATACACTCAAGAAACCCTTTGCGGCGACATCGACTTCGCCGCGAGGCTGAAAATCATTTAGCAATCAACACGCGGCGAGCATCTATTCAGCCGCGACGTCCCCCTTTCACGCGGTATGCAGGGAGGGCGGTTATGCCACGAGTGGCAATGCGAACTGCTGATCTGGTGGGCAGGCGTGTCGATCGTTTCCTGATCAACGCGCGGCTCGGCGGCGGAGGCATGGGCGAGGTTTTCCTTGCGGAAGACACTCTCCTGAAGCGCCCTGTCGCGATGAAAGTCATCCGCTGCGCGCAGAACCAGGAAGCGCAGTACCGTCGCCGGCTCATCACGGAAGCGGAGCGCGC
Source organism: Actinomycetota bacterium (assembly GCA_050258305.1). Taxonomy (GTDB): domain Bacteria; phylum Acidobacteriota; class Terriglobia; order Terriglobales; family Acidobacteriaceae; genus Angelobacter. Next base: position 3,783 of record JBLMYN010000073.1, on the reverse strand, counting down.
CTGCCAGCTCAACAACGAGCACGTCGCCCGGATCTATGACGTCCTGGAGCAGGAGAACCAACTGTTCCTGGTGATGGAGTACGTGACGGGTGAGACCCTGCGCCAGAGGCTCAGTGGGCCGCTCAGCCTCCACGACTTTTTCGACATCGCAGAGCAATGCCTGGCCGGCCTGGGCGCCGCGCACCAGCACGGCATCCTGCACTGCGACCTCAAGCCGGAAAACATGATGATCACGCCTGAGGGCGTGGTGAAGATCCTTGACTTCGGTCTTGCCCGGCGGGTCGCAAGCGATACCACGCTCGACACCACCAGCACGGTGCGCGGCGGCACGCCGGGCTACATGGCGCCTGAAATAGTATTTGGCAGCACGCCGGACCAGAGCGCAGACATCTTCTCCCTCGGCGTGGTCTTGTATGAAGCGCTGGCGGGATGCCATCCGTTTTCTCGATCGTCTGTGCTGCCTCCCGGCGACGCCCCGCCGCCCATCGCCCGCGAACTTCCGCCCGGACTGGAGCAGGTGGTCGCCCGCATGCTGGCCCGCGATCCGGCGCGCCGATACGCGAGCTGCGGCGAAGCCTCCGCGGCTCTCCGCGCAGTTCGCGAAGGGCGCAAGCCCGCCGGCGTGCTCACGGGCATACAGCGCTCCAGGCTGCGCGCCGCTTCCCGGTATACGTTTCCCGCGCTGATATTGCTGGCCCTCTTGCTTTGGCCGGTGCTGTCGCGCGAGCCGCAGCCCTCCCTGGTGGAAGCATCCAGCCGGCAACTGGCCGTGCTTCCCTTCCAGCCCGCCGATGAGAATGATGCCAACAGCCGCGCCTTTGCCGCCGGCCTCACAGACACGCTTTCAGCCAAGCTGGGCCAGATCAGTGACCGGTACCCTTTGCAGATTATTGATCCGTACGAGGTGAGAAAACAGAACGTGCATGACGCGCGCAGCGCGCGCAACCTTCTTGGCGCCACCATGGCGCTGAATGGAACCCTGCAACGCGCCGGCGGCACTGTGCGGGTGGCTTACACGCTGGTGGATACGCGCTCGCTGCGCCAGACGCACTCCGGCGTGATCACCGCCGATGCCTCGGATGCTTTCGCTGTCCAGGACCGTGTGATTCAGGAGGTGCTGAGCGGGCTTGATATTGAACTGGCAAAAGAAGACCGCCAGAACATGGTGTCACAGGGAACGGCGCGCGGCGAAGCTTATAGCGATTATCTGCGCGGCCGCGGCTACATGCAGGATTACAGCCGCAGGGAGAATGTGGAAAACGCCGTCAGCGCGTTCGAAAGAAGCATTAAGGCCGATCCCAATTTCGCCCTCGCCTGGGCGGGACTGGGCCGCGCTCAGGTGCAGATGTACTTGCTGACGCGCACGCCTGAATCCGTGGCCAGGGCGAATGAAGCATGTTCCCGTTCGGCGGCGCTCGATCCCGGCAGCCCCGATGCGGAGATCTGCATGGGCACTCTGTTGAACGTTACCGGCAAATACGAGCAGGCGGTGCAGCATCTTCAGCGCGCGCTCGAGCTGGACGGCAGCCGCGACGAAGCCTACCGTGAGCTGTCACTGGCTTTTGACAAGCTGCATCGCCCTGCGGATGCCGAGTCGCTGCTGAAGCGGGCCATCGCCCTGCGGCCACAATACTGGCCGGGGTACCAGTGGCTGGGCTGGTTCTACTACGATCACGGCCGCAATGCGGAAGCCGTGGAGCAGTTCAAGCGCGAAGTTGCAATGGCGCCGGACAGCGCCGCAGGATACAGCAATCTTGGCGGCATCTACGTTCTTCAGGGAAATTATCCTGACGGTATTTCAGCTCTGGAAAAATCCATCGCCATCCAGCCCACTGCCTCCGCCCTGTCGAACCTTGGCGCCACGTACTTTTACCTGCATCGTTACAGTGAGGCTGCGCAAATCTACGCTCGCGCCGTCGCGCTGCACCCCAGGAGTCACGTGATCTACGGCAATCTGGGCGAGGCCTACGCCCAGGTGAAAGGGAAGCGGCAGGAGGGCCGCGACGCCTACGCTCACGCGTTGAAGCTGGCGGAAGAGCAACTGGCGGTGAATCCCAGGGATGCGAAGCTCCGCCTGAATGCGGCGCTCTATGCCGCGCGGCTGGGCCAGCGGGAAAAAGCCGAAAAGTACAGAGCATCAGGGCTGAAGCTCTCCAGCCGCGATCCGCAGGCGCTGCACGGTTCCGCGCTTGTCTTTGCGGAACTGCACCAGGACCGGCAGGCTCTCAGCGAACTGAGCCGCGCGTTGCGCGCCGGCCTGTCTCGCAGCGAGATCACGGACAACCCGGCGTGGCAACGGTTCTCGCAGCAGCCGGAATACAAGGCCATCATGCATACCCAGGGAAAGAAATAAGACTTGAGAAGGAAAGAGGAGAAGGAACATGAGCGACACTACTTCAACCCTCAGTTCGCTGCACTCAGGAGCCTCAGCGGCGAAGCACGTCCGTATGATCAGAGACGACGGAGGGGTGGACCAGAATGAAGTCCGCATCAGCCTCAGCAATCATGAAGAAGTCGTCTGGACCGCGGACAATAACCGGAGAGCCACCATAAGATTCAAAGCAGGCGATTCGCCGTTTCAGGACACAGTTTTCCATGTGCCTGCGGGCGGGAGCGTCACGAGCGGTCCTGCCCGGAATGACGCAGTCCCGGAGACGGAACACAAATACACGGTTGAAGGTCCTTCGGGCAATAATGACCCCATCGTGATTATCCAGAGATAGGGGAAGACGTCAGGGGGAAGCGTCAGCAAGTTTTTCTCCGATTTATCCGCTATCTGCGCGCGGCTTGCACGGATTTGCACGCCGCTTCAAAGTCTGATTTGCCGCCTTCATGCAGCGTTACCGGCACAACTTCAGCCATATACGGACGGCTCGGTGAATGCCCGGTATAGAGCGTGCCGTTGGGCTCAAAGCTCCGGGCGATCGATCCGTGATCGTCCATCACCAGGTCGGGATTGTTCCATTTGCCGCGCAGTTCCAGGTACGGGCGACGGTCGCCGGAGAACTGGCTCTTCGCGCTGCGGTTGTCCATGTAAAAACGGGCTGTTTTGCCGTTGCTGTCGAGCCACATATCCTTTTGAAAATCTCCCCCCACGCTCAAATAAAACTTCTCACCGCGCGGAGTACACAAGAAGCCGTTGCCGGTCACGTGCCTGGGGCCAAGAGTTCTGCCCACTTTAGGGGAAAACCACAGGTAGAGAACGTAGTCGCCGCCCGCCTTGCTGGAATGCATCCTGCCTACACCCTGCCACATGGGAATCACGTGGAAACTGCCGCCCATAAAAAATCCCCAGGGAGTGAGAAGGGCGGGGAGTCCCACGCCCACAATGGCGAGGAGAATGAGCAGAACAATCCACTGCTTCTTGCCCGTAAGAGGCTTCATCGGCTTTACCTGCTTATGTTTGGTGTTGTGCGGAAGAGTGTAACGTAGAAGCTGGTCAAAGTCTCAGGAATTTAAGCTTACCTTCGGGGAGGGCACTTCCGTGTTTCTCGCTTTTGGTCCGCCTCTCTCACGGTGATCATCCCAGCTTGCCTTCCAGCTCCGCCCAGCGGGCATAGAGCTCGTCCACGGCTTTCTGCGCCAGCTCGAGTTCGGCATGGGCTTCCACCAGCCGCGCGGCATCGCTGGCGATGGCCGGATCTTCCGCCGCGGCTTTCTTCTGCTGCAGAACTTCTTCGGCTTCGGCGATGCGCGGTTCGATGGTGGAATACTCGCGCGCTTCGATATAGGAAAGTTTCTTCCTGCCCGGCTCCGATGAACGCGCTGCCCCTGGACCGCCGG
>JBLMYN010000072.1:0-3590 GCA_050258305.1 Actinomycetota bacterium | reverse complement strand
AACATGCGCTGGCTGTGAGAGATAACTTTTTCCAGTCGCCACTTGCCGCTGCGCACCTCAATCAGCACGTCTTTCTCCGGTCGCGGCAGAGTGATTCTGCCGTGCGACATCAGCTCCATGCACTCGTAGAGCAGACGGAGGCCGTGCATTGCAGCTTTGGTGTCATAACCAAATTTGCCGATGTATTCAGGCCGTTGGCCTTTCTTGCCGCGGCCTTTCTCTCCCGTGAGGCGCTGGAACTGGTCATTGGCGAAGCCAAGGAACTGCCGGGCCGAGCTGCGCGACAGGAAGACATTGCGATTCTTTTGAATTTGCCGCCAGGTGTCGCCCGCTATCTCCTGTGGTTCAGCAAAGAGGAAGTGCAGCGCAGTGGCGTTGCCCTTGGCGGCCATGGCCGCCCATTTGCGTAAAGAGTAAAGCGTTACATCAACGTCGTCCGGACCGTTGCGCCGCTCGTCGCCCGCGGTGGACCAGACGAAGTGCTCCTGCGGATCGAGTCCCAGAGCATGCTCCGGACCTTCGATGTAGATGCCGTAAATATCCGTGTCATCGGTCTGGCCGACCTTGGCGCCGTGAAGTTCCGAGCCGCCAATGAATAGATGGATGAGGCTCTCCGGCTGCTGAAAGCCTGACAGGCGCACCAACTCCAGCAATGATCGATGTTTCTTTGCAGAGGACATCTCTTTGTCCGAAAAAGGAAGATTACACCATAACCTATCAAACCCCAGGCGCTCCGGTTATCGCGCCTGCGGCGCTCGATTATCGATCCAGTAACGACTTTCAGCAGTACCAAATCACCCCGTCGACACCATCGGCGGGGATTTTTATGTGAGGCATACCAGTGAGCACACCAATGTTATCGAACGAGCAGATTCTGCATGCGATTCGGGAGGCGGCGGGGGAATTAGGACGAACGCCATCCAAAGCGGAGTTTCTGCGCATGAGCAAAATCAAGCCAGGCAGATTGGACACGGATTTCCGTGGCTATCGCGGGGCGGTCAGGGCCGCGGGACTGAAGACCCAGAGCCGCTTTAAGCGACTGGACGCATGGACGCTGATGGAAGACTGGGCGCGAGTGGCGCGCCTATGCGGGCGTTTACCCGCTATCTCGGAGTACTTCCGCGAGGGCCGGCACTCGCGTGGAACCCTTGCCCGCCTGCTGGGCAAATGGTCAGAATTTGGCGGCCGCTTTGCGGAACTGGTGGAGCAGTACGGCAGGCGGGAGGAATATGCGGACGTGCTGGCGATGATACAGTCCCCTCGCCTGCGGCCGCGTAACGGCAGACCGCGGAAAAATGCCGGCGCGCAAGTGATGATTGCGGCTGCCAGCGAGGACGTGAGTAAGGGCGAGAGCAATGATGCGGGCAACGCCGCGAGCAATGACCTGAGCAATAACAGGAACAATGACACGAACAACGACGCAAGCCAGGCCGCGAACCCGGCCATCGCGCTGGAACAGCCTGTTGCATTCCACATGGCGCCGGTAACCGTGCTTCCGCCGCAGCTTCAGGGCAGGAAGCGTGTACCCCCGAACATGTGGCCGTTTTTTCTCGCCATGGTGGAAGTGCGCACGGCTTACGGGCGCGACCTGATGGGATTTGTGGCGATGCAGCCGTTTTCTGACCGTCCGGTCCAGGGAACGCCACTGCGGACGCGCGCGCATAACGCCGTGACAGTCGACCTGGACGCGCTGCCCAATGAGCCGGTGAATGAGATGGGCGTGATGTGCCTGTTTGTGCTGCTGGCGAAGAGGATGGGATTCATCATTGACGTGGTGCGCGCGCAGTTTCCCGATTGCGAAGCACGGTATGAAGTGGAGCCGGGCCGCTGGCAGCGCGTCTGGATTGAGTTCGAGTTTGAGAGCATTGCGTTTCGCAGGCACCGGCACGATCCGGCAGGGTGCGACATTATTGTGTGCTGGCGCCATAACTGGGCGGACTGCCCCAAGCACCTGAAGGTGATTGAGCTGAGCAGGATCGTCGCGGCCTGACAAAAACACCTACCACGGAGGCACGGAGACACGGAGAAAAGCAAAACATTTCGCCGCAGATGAACGCTGATGAACGCAGATCAGAAGAGATTGCCAGGAATGCCTAAACTGCCAAAGAATCGCCGCGATCGCCGTGATCGCCGTGATCGGAAAAGGCAAAACCTTTTGCCGCAGATGAACACTTGTTTTCCGAGTATCTCAGCAATCGCGACGACCGCCGTTAGGTCGAAACCGTTTAGAGCTGTCATCTTGAGCGAGTCCGAAGGAGCGTGCGCGACTGAAGACGAGTCGAAAGATCCCGAGGATTTTTCCCCGGCCATGCAGCTTCAGGGAATTCTGCCGATGGACTGTCCCCTAAACCGCATTTCGCGGCCCCAATTTTCGAAAACGCAGAATGCGAGGGGAGGAGCATTGGCCAAAATTCCCTAAATCAGCATGGCGGAGGAGATATCGTCGGGATCTTTCGACTCGCCCTTACTCCTTCGTCGCTCGGGCTCGCTCAAGATGACAACAGGGAAAGAGCATCGAGGGCGATGGCACCTGGTGAGCGGGGCGGTCCTCAGGGTGTCCCAGGGTTTCCCAACAGATCAGGGCAATCAGCGCTATCCTTGTCTCATCCCCCAGATCATTTCCCCCGGGAGTGGACACCTATGTCGAGCGCATTGGATTTCGACTTCATCGTGATTGGCTCGGGGTTTGGCGGGAGCGTGAGCGCGCTGCGCCTGGCGGAAAAAGGGTATCGCGTGGCCGTGATCGAGATGGGACGGCGCTGGACGGCGGAAAATCTGCCGGCGAGTAACTGGGAGCTCTCACGCTGGATCTGGCGGCCGGGGCTGTCGCTGCGCGGCTTCTTCAATATGCGCTTCTTCCGCCACGTGGTGGTGCTGCACGGCTGCGCCGTGGGCGGCGGGTCCATTACATATGCCAACACATTGCTCGTGCCCCCGGAAAAGATCTGGAGCATGGGAACGTGGGCCGGCCTGGCCGACTGGACGGCCGAGATGCCGCAGCATTACCAGACGGCGTCGCGCATGCTGGGCGTGGTGGAGAACCGGATTCTGGGGCCCGCCGATCATCTGCTCCAGGCGGCTGCGCAAGCTGCGGGCGTGGGCGGAAGTTTTTACCGCACACAGGTGGGCGTGTTTGAGGGCGAAGAGGGTCAGCCGGGAGGCAAGACCTGTGCTGATCCGTACTTTGGCGGCGAAGGGCCGCAGCGGACCACCTGCATTGCATGCGGCGGCTGCATGATTGGTTGCCGCCACGGGGCCAAGAACACGCTGGACATGAATTACCTCTACCTGGCGGAAAAGCACGGGGCGCGGATCATTGCGGAAACCAGGGTGATGGATGTCCGGCCACTCGACGGCGCAGCCGATGGCGGCAGCGGATACCGCGTCAGCACGGTCTCCTCCACGTCGCGGCGCCGCAGCCGGCAGGACTTTACCTGTCGTGGAGTGGTGTTTGCGGCATCGTCGCTGGGGACCATGGAGCTGCTGTTTGGGTTGAGGGACTCAGGCTCGCTGCCGCGGCTGAGCACCGAGATCGGCAGGCGGGTGCTCACGAATTCCGAGTCGCTGATTGGCGTGCGCATTCCCGGCAG
>JBLMYN010000071.1:0-4223 GCA_050258305.1 Actinomycetota bacterium | reverse complement strand
GTGCTATATAGAGCTTTCCAGGGATGTTGTACTTCTGATTGTATCAGGGGAGAAGGACAGGTGTGACGGGCAAGTGCGGTTCGAGCCAATGCAATCAGCCTTCTTCCAGCGCCTGCTCTTCTTCCCGCTGGCTCTCGCGTTCCAGGCGGAGAATTGAAACCCGTTCGAAATGGGCCAGCGCCAGCCCGGCGGGCACCACAGACATGAAGGTCACCAGCCAGAGCATGATTCCGCAACTGGTGGCGATCTCCGGCGAGACATGGAACACTCCGCGTAACGTGCCTATGGTGGCCAGTTGCGATCCGCCACCGACGACGGGAAGCTGCAGTATTCCTCCCATCACGCTGGCGGCAGTCAGGAGCAGGACGCTCGAGAGAGTCAGGTGAGACAAACGATGGATGGCGTAGGCGTGAGTGACGCAAAGGTAAGCGAGGCCGATCACGATCCAGACTAGCAGGGAGAGAGCTGTAAGCCGCAGAAATGCCTTGAAATCCTTAACGGTATTCAGGCCTTCACCGAATGCATGGACCCGGTGATAGGCTCCCTCGCCTGCGCCGGCAGAAAAGGTCCCGAATACTCCGCGGAAAAATGCCGACGCCTTGGCCGGGTTTTTTCTTATCCAGAAAGCAAGAGCGGCCATGAGAGCCACGAACAGCAGCAGCAGGAGGCCGGAAACTTCGAATAGTCCAAAACTCGTAATGTGAAGCCCGAGGATGGATCTTTTCTCGCCGTCCGCGAAGCCGGGAAGCCGTCGCAGGGTGCTGGCCGACCAGAGGATGTTGACCGCCATGATCAGTCCAAAGCCGGCCATGTCAAAGATTCTTTCCACCGTCCACACAGCGAGTTGAGAGGACATCTTCAAGTTTTCCTTGCGGGCTATCAGGTACGGGCGAATAAACTCTCCGGGGCGGCCAAAGAGCGCCAGGCCGGTGAAGCCGACCATGGTGGGCGCGATAAGACGGGAGGCCCTGGTTTCGCATACCGGTTCCAGAAGGATCTTCCAGCGCCAGGCACGCAGAAAATAATCCGCATAGATCAGAGCGATGCCGCCGGCAAGCCAGACTTTGTTGGTCGCACCGGTGGCCGCAAAGAAGCGCTGCCAGTCGAATTTTCGCCACGTCCTTATCTGCAGGTAAACCAGGCCGGCAAGGATGACTAACACTGCGGTCGTGACGATCAGGCGTTTGTTCTTCTTCATTTACGATGCGAGTTGCAGGCAGGGATAAAAAACAACGCGCCAGCCACGGCGCGCTTCCTCAACATTCTATTGTACCGTTAAGCAGCGAAGATCAGGCGGGCCCGTCTGGCTTGGTAACGCTCGCTTCCTCTTGCTGAACCGTGGCCGGCTTTCTTGCAGTTCTTGAATTGAGCACGGTTCTGCTGGCGCGTGAAGCAGCCTTCCTGCCGGCCGCAGCCAAAGCTTTCAATTCTGCGCGCTTCCGGGCGTTGAAGTCGCGCACGATCTTGGCTACGTAGGCGCGAGTCTCGCGATAAGGAGGCACTCCGTGATACTGCTGCACGCGATGCGACCCGGCGTTGTACGCCGCCAGGGCTTTAATGGGATCATTATGGTAGTGGATCAGCAGCGCGTTCAGGTGCGCCGTGCCGGCCTCGACATTTGCCTGCGGATCAAAGGCGTCCTTGAGCCCGAGCCGGCTGGCAGTTTGCGGCATGAGTTGCATCAGTCCCTGAGCACCCTTGCGTGAGACGGCACGCGGGTTGAAGTTGCTTTCGGCGTCAATCACGCTGGCTACAAAATCAGGATCGAGTTGGTATTTGCTGGCCGCCTCGCGCACAAACTCATCGATTTCCTCTCTGGTCGACATGTGAGCCGCAACCGGAACCGGCGCCGCCTCGGGCACGGGTTTCGGCACTGTTGCAGCAGCAGCAGGCGCCGGAGTTGCCGGACTGTCCGGGGTCAGATAGTCCAAAGGCGAATCGTCTTTATCAAAAGAGGCAATCTGCGAGGTAGGGATATCCATGTGTCCGCCCGGAATGTACAGCCGGGTGACGGAACCCGCCACTTCCTTGCGTAAGAAGGGGATTGATGCGCCACTCTTCAAAATGGCCAGGTCGGCTGCCGAAGCGCAAACCTGGCTGGTTACTAAAAGCAGGGTTATCCACAGGGTCCTGAAAATCGACATAATTATCCAGCGTTATTCTCCCCGAATTTGTTCCTGAAAGCCAGCCCCAAATATCTCTTCAAGAGCCTGGGCCACGCCGCTTTCGGCATTGCTGGCTGTCAGCTTCCAGCCATTCTGCTTCAGTTCCTCTGATGCGTTTCCCATGATCACGGGAAGTCCAGCAAAATCAAGCATTTCCAGGTCATTGTAATTATCGCCGATGGCCATGATCTGAGAACGCGGAATGCCGTGGTGTTCTGCCCATCTCCGAAGGGCATGACCTTTCGTGCAATCGCGGTTCAGGATATCGAGGATGCAGAGGTCCCTGTGGTCATACTGGGTTCGCAGGATGGTGATTTCATTGAGGAAATCGGCATGGGCAAGGCGAAGCTGGGCCTCCTGCATCCGGGCGACCCGTCCGCAGTACATCGCCTGGATGGGATCCTCATGGGCCAGGGCGTTCTCCAGAGGTGAGACATAGCGGATGTAGGGCTCATTGTTCTGAATCCAGCGGGAGATGGTATGGTTCAGCTCTTCCACCCGCTCGAGAATCAAAGCATCGTGGCCGGGACGATCAAAGGTAAGCACGGCATTGCCCCGGAACTGGTCCATGTGGCGGATCAGCTTGATGGCTGAAGCCCGGGGCAGCCGGTCAAAATAAAAGGTCTCGCCCTCCGTGGAGCGAATCAGGGCCCCGTTGGAGCTGATCAGCCAGACGGGAAAGCCAAGTTCCTGCGCGATAGGCAGAGCGTAGTCATGACGCCTCCCGGTGGCGAGAAGGATCTGTGCTCCGGCGTGGTGGGCAGAGCGCAAAGCGGCTACATTGCGAGCCGAAATCTGAAAGTGCGGGTCGAGCAACGTGCCGTCAATATCGATGGCGATGAGCCGGATGGAAGAAGTCACTGCTTATATTCTAAGCGACAACGCTATGGTTACGCAGCCGGGGGAACACCGAACCAGGCAGGCGCTGATCAGCGTCATTGGCCACGAGGTCCTATTTTCCCGTCCAGCAGGGCTGCCTTTTTCCCAGAAAAGCTGAGATACCTTCCTGGGCGTCTGCCGCCAGGGCATTCATGCTCATTACCTCTTTGGCATAAGCGTAGGCTTTGGGCTGGTCGAGATCGATCTGGGCATAGAACGCCTCTTTACCCAGGGCCACGGTGAGGGAGCTTGCGCTGGCGATTTTTGCTGCCAGTTTGCGCGTGGGCCGCTTCGAGTTCCGCTGCGGGCACCACCATATTAATCAGGCCCCAATCAGCGGCAGTTGCAGGGTCGATTACATCGCCGGTCATCAGCATCTGCAGCGCGCGCTTGCGGCCAATGGCCCGGCTGAGCGCGACCATGGGAGTGGTGCAGAATAATCCGATCTTTACACCCGGAGTGGCAAACGAGGCCTGATCAGAAGCGATGGCCATGTCGCAGGTGGCGACCAGTTGGCATCCGGCGGCCGTCGCCATTCCCTGAACCTGGGCGATGACCGGCTGAGGAATGGACTGGATCTTTTCCATCAGCTGGGTGCAGACGTCGAAGGTCCGGCGGTAATCGTTGATATCGCGCCCCGTCATCTCGCTGAGATCGTGGCCGGAAGAGAAGACCTTTCCTTCAGCGCCTAGGATGACGACGCGCACACCGCGGTCACTACCAATCTCGTCAAGGCAGTCGATCAGTTCCTCCATAAGCTCCAGAGAGAGTGCGTTGCGGCGACCCGGACGGTTGAGCGTGACGATTGCGGTCTCGCCTTCGCTGGCGAATGTGATGCTTTCGTATTTTTGCGCGGTCTGGGCCATAAGGACTCTCCTCTCATCCGGTGGCAATTTCTCAAGATCGATTATCCGCGCTGGGAGGCGGCCTTGAGAAGGGCTTTGGAATTGGGACACACAGGCTGGGAAGAGGTTGGCGGCAGCAGCTTTGCATCGTCACCGCTGTACTGCCGCCTGGTTGTGTATAGGGTCGCGGACGCTTACCCGTTGAAGCCGGTTGTGTCCTGGTGCTGATCTTCCTGTTGTTTGTGTTTCTTTTCCTTCTCAGTGCGCTTCTTGTCTTTGCTCTGCATCGAGCTGTGCCGGCTTGCGCTGTCACAGGGCTTCGGTTCGTTCGAAA
>JBLMYN010000070.1:0-18346 GCA_050258305.1 Actinomycetota bacterium | reverse complement strand
CTGAACTCACCCGTTTCAGAAACCAATGTGTTCACGTCGCCGGCCTGCGACCATTCGCAAACCATGATCGCAGCGTTGATCCCTCGATTCGAGAGCTAATCGTGTCGTTCGACAAGCCATTGGATCCCGCTCAAGGCGATCCCGTGTATTACGGTCCAAAGGGCAAATCAGAGTTTCCAATTTCCGCCAAGCCGGAATTCCTGCCCGGTGGCAAGGAGCTCAGGCTCCATCTTAAGCTTAAGCCAAACAGCAGCTATTCGTTCGTGCTCACTGGTGCTTCATCGCCCGAGGGCTACCCCGTGGAAGATTACTCTGTAGATTTTCACACCAGCGAGGGACCGCACCAGACAAGCCAGCAACCGTGACTTGTCATCAGACCCTAAGAACAAAATTGGGTGGGGACACTAGGGCCTAGTATTTGACCCTTCTGCAGCAGAAAGCTGCCGCCGCGCAGGCACGCCGGGTCGTGAACTGGTTTTGGGAACGATCACTTCTTTGATCCTCATGTGCCAGGCGAATAGAAGCGCACAGCCAATTACCATCAGCGCCAGGCACAATCCTGCCCACATTCCCACCGCTCCCATGTGGAACCTGAAGCACAAGAGTGCGCCGAGCGGCAGCCCCATAAGCCAATAGCCGACCAGATTCGCCGTCATCGCCGTGCGCGTGTTGCCCGCGCCGCGCAGGGCGCCGGTGGCAACCACTTGCAGGCCGTCAAATAACTGAAAAACCGCGGCCACAATGAGCAGGGTTGCGCCGGCATGGATGACTACAGTGTCCGGCGTGTAGATGCGCGCGATCTGGTGGTTGAAAAAAAACAGGCACAGGCCGGAGCAAGCCATGAACCCGGCGCCGAACAGCAGCGCCATCCAGCCCGCACGCGCTGCGCCATGGACGTCGCCCGAGCCCGCCGCCTGCCCTACTCGCACGGCCGCGGCGGAGCTGATGCCCAGCGGAACCATGTAAGTGAAGCTGGCTACGTTGAGCGCAATCTGGTGTCCGGCAAGCGGGACGGCGCCGAGTTTCCCAATGAGGAAGGTCGCACATGCGAATGCGCCAATCTCGAACAGAAGCTGCGAGGCCGCGGGAAATCCCAGGCGCAGGATGTGACTGATCCGTTCGATCTCAAATTTGCGCGACGCCAGCCACAGCCCGCTCTTGCGTTTGCGATCGTAGTAGATGGCTGCGGCGGCGAGCACCATGGCCATGTAAACGCGGGAAACACATGTAGACCAGCCGCTTCCCGGAACTCCGAACGCCGGCATTCCCAAATGGCCGTAAATCAGCGCCCAGTTCCCCAGCAGGTTGACCAGGTTGGCGGAGACCAGCGCGAAAACGACGGGCTTCACAATGCCCATCGCCTGCAGGTAACGCCTGAGCACGAAATATGCAGCCAGCGGAAACGTACTCCAGACCAGCGCTTTGAGGAACGGGACAGTCTGCGCCACCAGGGCACGGCTTAATCCGAAATAAGGGAACAGGGGAATAAGGCCAAGCACAACTCCCATCAACACCGGAGTAAGAATGAGCGCGAAATACAGCGCGTTCCAAACCGTGCGATGGCATTCCTGCAGCCTGCCTGCGCCGTATGCCTGGGCAATGAGCGTGTCCAGGCCAAGCATGATGCCGCTGCCGAAAATTCCAATGGTATTAAAAAGGTTCGCCCCAAGGCTGACCGCTCCAATGGCGACGGCGCTGTCCGGCAGGCGGCCAACCATGACCGTATCTACAAAGGCCATGGAGATCCAGCCGAGTTCCGTTAAGGCCAGCGGCACGGCCAGTCGCAGCATGGGCCGGAATTCCTGGCGGATTTCGGTCACCTGGAGCATGAGGTTTGATTTAAGCACATTACACTCCGGTGCTGCCGGATGAGGGCTTGCGTTGAAAATTCGGGTATAATCGCTTCAAATCTTAAGAACAATTCATCTTCCACCAGACTGAATGGCCAAAATTCTGTCCATAGCATCCACTGAAATCCTCAGAACCACGCGGGAATTGATTTTGCGGAATGCCGGACATGAGGTGGTGTCTTTTCCCTGCCTGCCGGCCGCGGAGCAACTGCGGCATGTGGGAGATCCTGAACTGGCCGTGGTTGGACACGGCTTCACAGGTCCGGATAAACGAAAGATTGCCCTGGCATTGAACCAAGCGTTCCCCGGCATTCCCATTCTGGAGCTGTGCATGCACTCTCCGGAGATCCCCGGTGCCGACTTTATTTTGAGTCACTCCCCGGAATCTCTGGTAACAGCAATCGACGAGCTTCTGGCCGGACATCGGGTACGTGGTTTCCCGGTTGAGAGCGAGCGTCGCTTATGATCGAAATTCGGATTTTCTCGATGGAGGGGCAATTCTTGTTTGACATTCCACGACCTCTTGGCTACAGTTGGCTGCAGTATGACCCGGCTGACCCATCGCCATCACCACCATCACCACGCGGCGAACGTGTCGGCGGGGGCAGCAAAAGGCTGAAATTCAGCGCAATCATATAGATTGAAGCCCGCCGGCAAATAAAGTCGGCGGGCTTTTTGTTTGCGCCAACGAGGAAGCACATGGATATCGACTTTGCAAAAATGGATGGCCTGGCGCCCGCGATCGTTCAGGAAGATTCCACCGGCGACGTGCTGATGGTCGGCTTTATGAATGCCGAATCCTGGGCCAGGACCGCCGAGACCGGCTATGTAACTTTTTACTCCCGCACCCGGCAGAAGCTCTGGATGAAGGGAGAGACCTCCGGCAATCGTCTGCGCGTGATCTCCGCAAGTACGGATTGTGATCGCGACACGCTGCTCTTCCGCGTCTTCGTAGAAGGCGACGGTCTGGTCTGCCACATGGGCACAAAGTCCTGCTTTACTGCGCCGCTGGCGATCAAAACAGCGGAGGTGAGGCAATGAAGCTGCGCGTCGGCATACCCAAGGGAAGCCTGCAGGAGTCCACCCTGGCTCTGTTCAAGCGCGCCGGGCTGAATGTTTACACCAGCAGCCGCTCCTACTTCGCGGGAACAGATGATGCGGAGATCGAGTGCATGCTGATTCGGGCGCAGGAAATGGCGCGCTACGTGGAGCACGGGGTTCTCGATTGCGGCCTGACCGGCAAAGACTGGGTGGTGGAAAGCGGGCTGGAAGTGGTCACCGCCACCGAGCTGATCTATGCCAAACAGAGCCTGGGCAAGGTGCGCTGGGTGCTCGCCGTACCGGAGGACTCGCCATTTCAGAGAGCCGAGGACTTGAATGGAAAGATCATTGCTACTGAACTGGTAAATGCCACGCGTAATTACTTTGCCGTGCGCAATGTTCAAGTAAAAGTTGAATTTTCCTGGGGCGCTACGGAAGTGAAGCCGCCCATGCTGGCTGACGCCATTGTTGAGATCACTGAAACCGGCAGTTCCCTTCGCGCCAACCGGCTGCGCATCATCGAGACCATCATGGAATCAACCACGCAACTCATTGCCAACAAAAGAGCGTGGTCGGAGGCGGCGAAACGGCAGAAAATCGAGAACCTGGGCCTGATGCTGTGCGGCGCGATCTATGCCCAGGGTCGCGTAGGGCTGATGCTCAATGTGCGAAAACAGGACCTGGCCGGCGTTCTGGCCGTGCTCCCTGCTCTGCAAAAACCAACGATTTCCCAGCTCAGTGACGCGGAATGGGTGGCAGTGAATACAATTATTGAGGAGACCACAGCCTGGCGAATTATGCCGCAGTTGAAAGCCGCCCGGGCGGAGGGAATTGTGGAATATCCGTTGAACAAGGTGGTGCTGTAATGCGCGTGTTGAGCGGACGGCCTGCCGAAAATTTCGTCCGCAAGCTGGAACAGCGCGGCGCAACCGACCTGGCCCGCGTGGAAAAGCAGGTGCGTCGCATTGTCGATGAGGTGCACAAAAAAGGTGACCCGGCTCTGCGCCGTTACGCGGAAAAATTTGACGGTCTCAAGCCGCGTCAGCCGATGCGGGTGGCGCAATCTGAACTGGAGCATGCCTGGGAAGCAAGCTCGGCTGAGTTCAAGCATGCCTTGAAGTCTGCTGCGGCAAATATCAGACGCTATTGTGAATGGCAGAAACCACATGAATGGCTTCACGCCACGGTAGATGGAGTTCAGGTGGGACAGGTTGTGCGCCCTTTACACTCGGCCGGATGCTATGTTCCCGGCGGCCGCTATCCTTTGCCTTCAACCATGCTCATGACGGTGATTCCCGCCCAGGTGGCCGGCGTGGAGGAGATCCGGGTAGCCTCGCCCCGCCCCGCCCGCGAAACGCTGGCGGCGGCATTCTTTCTCGGCTTGCGCGAGTTCTACCGCGTCGGTGGCGCACAGGCCATTGCCGCTCTGGCTTACGGCACCAGGACGGTGCCGCGCGTGGACAAAATTGTTGGTCCGGGAAACCTGTTTGTCACAGCCGCGAAAAAGCAGGTGGCGTTCGATTGTGGAATCGATTTTCTGGCCGGACCGACGGAGGTAGTAATTGTGAGCGAGCGCGGCCAGGCAAATTTCATTGCCGCCGACCTTGTAGCACAAGCGGAACACGATCCGGATGCGCTTGCGGTCTTCATCACCTCGTCCCCTGACCTGGCCCGGTGTGTAGCCGATGCAGCCAGGAGCGCCGCGGCCAGAAATGAAACTGCCAGGGCTTCCCTCAGGAGCAACGGCGCCGTCCTGCTGGCGGAAACCCATGAACAGGCCCTTGGGTTCGCGAACCGCATCGCCGCCGAGCACGTTACCGTGGACGAAGAAGATCTGGACGGCATCTGCAACGCGGGATCGATTTTTATCGGCGGCTACTCTCCCCAGGCGGCGGGCGATTACGCATCCGGTCCCAACCACGTGCTGCCGACCGGCGCCATGGCACGTTTCCGCGGCGGGCTGGCGGTGCAGGACTTTGTAAAAATGATTTCAGTGCAACACCTGTCGCAACAGGGGCTCGGCCACATCGCTTCAGCGGTGGTGACGCTGGCCGAAGCCGAAGGGCTCAAAGCCCATGCAGAATCCATTCGAGTGAGGTACGCACATGCTTAAGGCCCGGCAATGCCTGCGCGAGATTCGCGAATACCATTCCCCGTTGAGCCAGGGTGATTTTGACTTGCGGCTGGACATGAATGAGAGCACAACGGGATGCTCGCCCCGTGTTCTGGCGCGGCTTCGGCAAATCGAGGCCAAGAAGCTCGCGCTGTATCCGCCACGCGAGCCAGGCGAGCAGATGGTGGCCGCGCTGCTGGGCAAGAGTCCCAGCCAGGTGTTGCTGACCAATGGAGTGGACGAGGGCATTGACCTGCTCTGCCGGGCTTATCTCAATCCGGACGATGAGGTGATCATCATTGTCCCCACATTTGCCATGTATGAAATTTTCGCCCGGGTCCCCGGTGCAAAAGTGGTTTGTGTGCCCACCACCGCGGAGGAAGATTTTGCCTTTCCCACTGAAAAAGTATCGCAGGCAATCACGCCGCGCACCCGGCTGGTTGTGATCACCAATCCCAACAACCCGACCGGCGTTGTCGTGGACCGCTACACCATGATCAGAATAGCCCAGGAGGCCCAGGATGCCGCCGTGCTGGTGGATGAAGCCTATTTTGATTACTGCGGACAAAGCATGATCGATCAGGTTGGCCTGCATATCCCCAACCTTTTCGTAGCGCGGACGTTCTCAAAGGCATACGGGATGGCAGGCCTGCGGCTGGGCGCTCTTGCAGGTCCAGCTCAGCACATGAACG
Source organism: Actinomycetota bacterium (assembly GCA_050258305.1). Taxonomy (GTDB): domain Bacteria; phylum Acidobacteriota; class Terriglobia; order Terriglobales; family Acidobacteriaceae; genus Angelobacter. The sequence continues at coordinate 12,650 of JBLMYN010000070.1, read as the reverse complement.
TGCTGCGGCGGATCTGCGGCCCGTTCAACGTGAACGCGTGCGCGCTGGAGGTCTTGCGTGACGCGCTGACCGACCGGCAATTTGTTACCGACCACGTAAATCAGGTGAAGGAAACACGCGACTGGTTCAGCACAGAGATCGAAGAGATGGGCTTCAAGACCTGGCCGAGCCAGGGAAACTTCATCCTCGTGAATTTTGGCGAGGAAAAAGACTACCTGTTGAAGCAGATGCGGGAGTGGGGCATTGCGCTGCGCGACCGCCCGGACCTGCCTGGCTTTATCCGAATCACCATCGGCAAGCAAAAAGAGATGGAAGTGGTATCCATGGGTCTGAAGCAGGCGCTGGAAAACAAGAGAAAGCCCGCGCAGCCTGAAGACGCGCAGCCGCCTGCCAGCGAAGAGGAGCAGCCCGCGCCATGAGAAGGGCGAAGCTGCACCGCTCGACCACCGAAACAGACATCCAGCTCGCACTCACCATTGAAGGCAAAGGCCGGTATGAGGTCTCGACCGGCATTCGCTTTCTCGATCACATGCTGGAGCTCTTCACGCGCCACGGCGCGTTCGATCTAAAGCTGAAAGCACAAGGCGATCTCGACGTGGACCAGCACCACACGGTGGAAGACGTTGGCATCGCGCTGGGAGAAGCGTTCCACAGCGCACTTGGCAACAAGAAGGGCATCATGCGTGCCGGCTACTTCGTCATGCCGATGGATGAGACTCTGGGCGTGGCTGCCGTTGACTTCAGCGGACGCACTGCCGCCGTCATCCATACAGAAGTAAATGTTCCTGTAGTGGGCGATCTGCAATCGGAACTGGTGTTTGATTTCTTTGAGGGCTTTGCCCGCGGCGCTCGCGCCAACGTGCATTTGAAGATTCTGTACGGGCGCTCCAACCACCACAAGATTGAAGCTCTTTTCAAAGCATTCGCGCGTGCCCTTCGCGTGGCGTGCTCCCGTGATAAGCAACTGGCGCGCATGCTGCCCAGCACCAAGGGACTCCTATGATCGCGATTGTGGACTACGGCGCGGGCAACATCAGCTCAGTAAAAAAAGCGCTGGAGCATCTCGGCGCGACTGCTGAAGTCACCAGTGATCCCCAGGTGATTGCGGAGGCGGAAAAGCTGGTGGTCCCGGGCGTAGGTCACTTCAATCGCTGCCAGCCGCTCAATCGCCAGTTGCGGCTGCCACTGCTGGATGCGTTTGTCGGCGGCAAACCGTTTCTCGGCATCTGCGTGGGCATGCAGTGGCTGTTCGAGGGAAGTTCGGAGGCTCCGGAGGTCTCAGGCGCCGGACTCTTTCAGGGCGAGTGCGAGCACTTCCCTGCCGGCGTGAAATCGCCGCATGTGGGCTGGAACCAGATTGATATCCGCAACGGTTCGCGGCTGCTGCGCGGGATCGAAAGCGGCGCGTTTGTGTACTACACGCATTCTTATCGCGCGCCGGTCGTCGAAGAGACAGTGGCCAGCAGCCAGTATGGCGGCGAGTTTTCCGCCGCCGTCGAGCGGGACAATGTGTTCGGCGTCCAGTTCCACCCGGAAAAATCCGGCGCAACGGGGTTGAAGATTCTGGAGAACTTTTGTGGGCTGTGAGCGGCTGACGAAGCGAATCATCGCCTGTCTCGACGTCGATGGCGGCCGGGTGGTCAAAGGCATCAAGTTCGAGCAACTGCGCGATGCCGGCGATCCCGCGGAACTCGCGCGTCTCCATGCCGAAGCGGGGGCGGATGAGATCGTGCTGCTGGACATTACGGCAACTTCGGACGGCAGGAAAACGTTGCTCGATACAGTAGGCCGCGCGGCCAGGCAGCTTTTTATTCCCTTCACCGTCGGCGGCGGAATTCGCACCTTGGACGACGCCGCGCAGGTCTTCGACGCCGGAGCAGACAAAGTGAGCATCAACTCCGCCGCTGTCGCGCGCCCGGAACTGATCGGCGAAATTGCCAATCGCTTTGGTTCACAAGCAGTGATCGTTGCTGTGGATGGAAAACGCGGGGATAACCCGCCGGAAGCTGCGGAAGTCTACGTGGCGGGCGGCCGCACTCCCACCGGCCGCGAAGTGCTGCAATGGGTGCGCGAAGCCGAAGAGCGCGGCGCGGGCGAGATCCTGCTGACCTCAATGGACCGCGACGGCACCGGCGTCGGCTTTGATTGCGAGCTAACCGCCGCAGTCGCCGGCGAAGTCTCAATCCCCGTAATCGCCTCCGGCGGCGCCGGCAATGCTGATCACTTTGTTGAGGTTTTCTCTGAAGGCAAAGCCGATGCAGCCCTGGCTGCTTCCATCTTCCATTTCGGGACACATGCCATTGCCGACCTTAAACAAGCGCTGCTCCAGGCGGGCATTCCCATGAGATGGCCATGCTGATTCCGTCGATTGATCTCATGGGCGGCAAGATCGTCCAACTGGTACAGGGTGAAAAGAAGGCGCTGGAATTTGACGATTTCAGTTTCTGGATTGAACGCTTCTCAAAATACTCGCTGGTCCAACTCATCGACCTCGACGCAGCCATGGGCAAGGGCAGCAATCATGAACTGGTTGCAGCCATCTGCAAGCGCCTTCCCTGCCAGGCGGGCGGCGGGATTCGTACTCTCGATCGAGCGCGGCAACTGCTGGAAGCCGGGGCACGGCGAGTGATCTTTGGATCAGCACTGCTCAAAAATGGCGAGATCAACAAAATTTTGGCCGAGGAATGCGCGCGTACGATCGGCCGGGAGCGGCTCACCTTTGCCATCGATTCACGCGCAGGCAAGGTGGCCATCCACGGCTGGACTCAGGCGACGGCCATCGATCCGCTCGAGATGATGCAGGAACTCGAAGCTTACTGCCAGGCATTCCTATATACGCACATTGATACCGAAGGAACCATGACGGGATTTCCCTTTGACGTGGCGCAACGCCTGCGCACGGCAACGCAAAAGCAACTGATCGTTGCCGGCGGGATCAGATCGGTTGCCGAAGTCAACGCGCTCGATGCGATCGGGGTGGACGCGGTAGTGGGGATGGCGATTTATACAGAAGCCATCGCCACATAGCCATCGGGAGCTACGCCGGCCTTAATGTCTGCGCAGCAAGCGGGAATCCCAGGGATAACTCCGGTGCCACAGAATCTTGAGCTTTGCGGCGTCCGGATGCAGCGGGTTCAGCACGAAGTTGAAGGTTTCCGGAACAATCGCAGAGGGCACTCGCAATAATGCAGCTCCGCCTCGCTTGAGCCAGTTTGTCCCCAGCTCAGCAGTAACGCGCGGGTTCTCCCGCCAGCGGGAAGGAATCTCAGTCTCTTTGACGTCTTCAGGCAGCAGATCAGAGGGCGCTTCGATCTTCAGCAGTTTGTAACCAACCGGCAAACTGGTGATGTCCAGTTCCAGGTGAACTAACACTTCCAGCAGCGCGCCTGCCGGGCTTTCGGCCAGGTAGACCACGGGTGTCCCCTGGAAATGCCATCTGCCGTCCGCAATGAGTCCGCCATGGCCGGCCAGTGAAGAATGATTGCTGATCCTCCACAGCAGCATCAGGCAAAAATGCCTTCATCAATCTGCACGAGCATCTGCTCCACCATGCGTCCGCCGGTCTCGGTGGAGAGCAGTTCCATGGGAGTACGGCCCTCGAACCGCCTTTTCGGAGTTCGCAGCCACTTCAAAGCGCTGGTGTCGTCGCCCAGAATACTTTGCGCCTCTGCCAGGATGCGGCCGACGCGAACGGCGCGCTCTGATTCTTCTTTCGACAACGCCTGCTTCCTGCTGCGGCGATGCTTCAAGGTGCGCGGATTGATGATCAGCGTGAAGATTTCTTCCGATGAGAAGCCGTGCTTCTTCAGCCGGTTCAATGTTTCCAGCGGCAATTGCCTCTCGATCGCCTGCACTAATTGCTGGTCAGAGACGGCACGGACGCCAAAGAGATCCTGAAAAAGCTCAGCGTATTTTGCCGGAATCGCTGCCATAAACGCCTGCGGACATTATGCCACAAAACCAGCGGCAAATTGTACCTACTTATCTTCGCCCGCGATACAGCCCGGCAATTCCAAACGTATAGGGCGTCCAGCTCACGTCAGAAAACCCGGCGTCCCGCATTCGCGTGAGCATCTGCTGGGGTAAAGGAAACTTCTGAACAGAGGCGGGAAGATACTCATAGGGTCCGCGCACACCTGAAATCAGCGTGCCAATGCGGGGGAGAACATTGCGGAAGTAAAAGCGATAGAGCTTGCCAATCAGTCCTCCCGGCTCGCCGAAGTCGAGAATGCCCACTTCTCCCCCGGGCTTCAGCACGCGATAAATCTCACGCAGCCCGGCATCGTAATTGGCGAGATTGCGGAAGCCGAACGCAGAGACCACAAGATCAAGAGCGCAATCAGGCACCGGCAGTTGCAAAGCATCGCCTTCAAGCGGCTGGATCTGTTTTGCCGCATATTTGTTCAGGCCATGCAGAAGCATACGGTGCGAAAAATCGAGCGCGTAGATGGAAGCGTTGCCTCCCTGCCGGGCAGCAACCGTTCGCAGGGCTAGGGACATGTCCCCGGTACCGGCGCACAGATCAAGAACGCGAACGTCAGGCCGGGTGAGAACAGGGGCAAATCTCCGCGCGGTGCGCCGCCACCACAGCCGGTCAATATTCAGGGAGAGGACATGGTTGGCGAGATCATAGCGCGGGGCAATCTCATCAAACATGCGCTGCACGGTCTGGGCGGCAGCGCGTTCATCGGCAGCGCCGGAGGGCTGCGTGCCGCGGATCCCGGTCTTCAGAGCGTCAGCCATGGTTTCGAATGTGCTCCACTGCGGCGCGAACTACTTCAACAGGCACATTGCTGACAATCTTCATTCTGCCGATTTTCTGCGGGAGGACAAAATGCACCGCGCCGGCCACAGTCTTCTTATCCGCAGCCAGCCGGTTGAGCACACCATCGGCGCCGCACGGGACCGCGGGCAACGGCCCATAGGCCCGCACAGCCGCTTCGATTTGTGCCGCGGTTGCAGGCTTGCAAGCTCTCACATCGCGGGCGATGGCAGCGGCGGCTATCATGCCCCAGGCCACGGCTTCGCCGTGCAAAAAATGTCCATAACCGGTGGCCGACTCCAGCGCGTGGCCCACGGTATGGCCGAAGTTGAGAATGCGGCGCAAGCCGGATTCCTTTTCATCCGCGGCAACTACCGCCGCCTTGACGCGCACGGAATCAACAATAATTCTCTCCAGCAACTTCCGGTTACGACGCAGGATGGCTGCGGACTTCTTGGTCATGAATTCGAAAAGAGCTCTGTCGCGAATCACGCCGCATTTCAACGATTCGAATAATCCGGCGCGAAACTCACGATCATCGAGCGTGCTCAGAACTTCGGGATCGATCAGCACCGCCTGCGGCTGATGAAACGCCCCAACCAGGTTCTTGCCCGCGCGCAGGTTGACGCCTGTCTTGCCGCCGATACTGGCATCCACCTGGGACAGAAACGTGGTGGGAATCTGCACCACGGGAATGCCGCGCATGAAAATTGCAGCCAGGAAGCCGGCCGCATCGCCTACCACTCCGCCGCCAAAGGCAACGACAATGGCTTTGCGGTCCGCCCGCGCATCTACCATCTGCTCAGCCAGTTGCTCCACCGTATGCATGTGCTTGGCTGGCTCGCCGTCATTCATCAACAGTACGGTGTAGGGTACGTGGGCCTTTTCCAGCGTGTGCTCCAACGCCTGTCCCCAATGGCGGCGTACGTTCGGTGAACTGACCACAAACACGCGGCTGTCCGGCGAGGGCAGGCGATTCCGGATCTCCTTCCCGGCACGGCGCAGCAACCCCGAGCCAATAAGCACCGGATAGGCGTTCTCTTTCAGGCGAACTGGAATCGTCTTCACGTGTTGGAATCATAAATGAATTTGCCAGTTGGGTAGTTTGCCAATATGAATCCCTGGTAACGCTACACGCGCCTCTTGTGGACCGGAAATGTCCTGGATCATGGCAATTGGTCCAGTCGACAGATGGTTTCCAGCTACCGAATTAAGAGGTTGTCGTTTCGCAATCCTCATCCCGGTTTGTTACCATTTTTCTTGTATGAAGAAGCTTCCGGACCATGTTGATTTCATCGTTGTCGGCGCTGGTGTAGCAGGACTGCGCGCCGCCATCAGCCTGGCGGAAGCAGGCAAAGTGCTGGTCCTGGCCAAGCAGGAGCTGACTGAGTCAAACACCCAGTACGCGCAGGGCGGAATCGCGGTGGCGCTCAGCGATGAAGATGAAATCAGCCTGCACCTGCAGGACACGATTCAGGCGGGCGATGGCATTGTGAATCCGGAAGCCGCCCACGTCCTGGTGGAAGAAGGCCCGCAACGCATCCAGGAGCTGATCGACTGGGGAACCCAGTTTGACCGCCACGGCACCAAACTGACCTTTACGCGTGAAGCCGCGCACAGCCGCAGCCGCGTGCTGCACGCTCACGGTGACTCCACCGGACGCGAGATCGGGCGCGCTCTGCACGCCAGGGCTGCAACTCTCAAGAATATTTTGTTTTGGGAATTCGAATTCACATCCGCCCTGCACCTGGACGCAGGGCGCGTGTGCGGGGTGGAGCTGATCTCTGACAAAGGCGAGCGGCATCTGGTCACCACCCGGGCGGTTCTGCTGGCAACCGGCGGCGGCGGGAACGTCTACAGCAACACCACGAATCCCGCGGTCGCCACGGCCGATGGTGTCGCAATGGCGTACCATGCCGGCGCTGAAATCAGCGACATGGAGTTTGTTCAGTTTCATCCCACGGCGCTTTACCTGAAGAACGCTCCGCGTTTTCTCCTTTCCGAAGCGTTGCGCGGCGAAGGTGGAGTGCTGCGCAACACCGAGTTGAACCGTTTCATGTCGAAGTATCACGAACTGGCGGAACTGGCGCCGCGCGATGTGGTAGCGCGGGCGATCGCCCATGAACTGGAAGTCAGCCGGATGAAAGATCCCGTGGCCTATCTGGATCTTACCCATATGAAAGAGGACCACATCCGGAGCCGGTTTCCCAGAATTTACGACACCTGTCTCAAACACAACGTGGACATCACGATCGATCTGATCCCAATCCGGCCCGCGGCCCACTACATGATGGGCGGCGTGCGCACCGACCTGAACGGCGCAACCAGTCTTCCCGGGCTCTATGCCGCCGGCGAAGCCGCCTGCACCGGCGTACACGGAGCAAACCGGCTGGCCAGCAATTCCCTTCTCGAAGGACTCGTGTTCGGGGCGCGTGCGGCGCATGCGATGTGCGGACAAGCCGGTACGCTTAAGGAGCGCACTGCGGAATCGGCCATGCGGTCGACCGGAACCGGAAACAATCCCAATGTGGAACCGCTGATCAGTGAAATTCAGCAGCTCATGTGGAACAAAGTCGGCATTGTGCGCACGCGCCAGGGATTGACGGAAGCAGTGCAGCGGCTGCAAACTCTGACCGAAAAACTTCCTCCCTCGGATTCACGCCGGCACTGTGAAGCACGCAATATACACACCGCCGGATTGCTGATTGCAAGATCGGCGCTGGCCCGGCTGGAAAGCCGTGGCGCTCATTACCGGCTCGATTATCCGGACCACGACGACATGAAATTCAAGAAGCACTCGATTGTGACGGAAAAAGGCGTTCGCTTTGTGTGAAGACGAATCAGTAACAGCCGGTACCCCGCGCTGGCCGACCACCAAATTGCGCCAGTCTAACTGTTGATCCGTACCGCCAGCTTCCCGCGTACGTGCCCCTGTTCGCTCGCCCTCTGCGCATCAGCGATTTCTTCCAGCGGATACACTTTTTCCACGATTGGCTTTACCTTACCCGCCTCAATGAGCGCATTGATTTTTTCCAGTTCGCCGCCGCGTGGTTTGACCTGCGTCATGACGAACCCTCGCCCGCGAAGCAGGGCCCGGCCGGCTCCAGACGTTATTCCTGTTATCGCTTTAAAAAGGAACTTTCCTCTGCCTGCCGGAGCGTGAGGAATAGGGATGGCGAGCGTCACCAGCTTCCCTCCGGGACGAAGCACCCTGAGTGAACTGCTCCAAACCGGCTCGCCCACTCCATCGATCACGACATCGTAGCCGGAGAGTTTGTCCTCGATTTTCTCCTGCGTGTAGTCGATCAACTGATCCGCGCCGAGCTGGCGAAGCAAATCATGGTTGCCGGCGCTGGCGGTAGCGGCGACATATGCGCCAAAGCTCCTGGCGATCTGCACCGCAAATGTTCCAACTCCTCCCGCCGCGGCATGGATCAGGACTTTACTGCCGGGTTTGATTCGTCCGTGCCCCACCAGGGCCTGCCACGCAGTGAGAGCAGCCAGCGGAACAGCAGCGGCTTCTTCATGGCTGAGCCGCGCCGGCTTATGCGCGAGCGTGTTTTCCGGCAGCACGGCAAATTCGGCATACGTGCCCCGGTAGGTCTCGCCCACCTTGCCGTGCTTGAAGCCATACACCTCGTCTCCGGGCTTGAACAGCGTGACGGCGCCCCCGACCTGTTCCACGACTCCGGAGATATCGCATCCCCAGATCACGGGAAAGCGCAGCTTCCACAGTCCGCTCAGCCAGCCTGCACGCAGCTTCCAATCTACCGGGTTGATGCTGGTGGCGCGAGCACGGATGAGCACGCCGTTGGGTCCCGGTTGCGGGACGGGAACATCATGGGCGAGTTGCAGGACTTCAGGCCCGCCGTAGCGTTCGCAGATGACTGCCTTCATAGCATTTCTGATACTGAGCGCTCAGCATCTGAGGCTCTCTTATTTTGTTGCACGGACGAGTCGCACCTCAGAACTTTGAGAAATCCGGCTTTCGACGTTCAAGGAAGGCTGACATCGCCTCCTTCGCTTCAGGGCCGTACAGCAGCGCGGCAAATTGCTGTGTCTCACGGTCGAGCGCGGCGGCGACAGCTTCTCTTGTGCCCGACTTCAGCAGCATCTTTGTGGTGCGCAAAGAAGCGGGCGGCTTCTCTGCCAGTCGATGGGCCCGTTCCATTGCTGCGGACATCAGTTCATGGGGATCGAGGACTCGATTGACCAGACCGAGTTCGCGCGCCATGTCCGCGCCAAAAGGTTCACCCAGCAGAAGCAACTCAGCCGCGCGGTGGTGCCCCATCATCATGGGCAGAATCAGGCTGGAGCCGGCTTCCGGGCAAAGACCCAGATTGACAAAGGGAAACTGAAAGCGGGTCGTGTCCGCGGCATAAACGAGATCGCAGTGCAGCAACATGGTGGCTCCAATGCCGACGGCAAAACCGGCGACGGCCGCAATCACAGGTTTCTTTGCAGCGGCCAGTGTGCGCAGGTATTCAATGGCGACTGGTGCTTCATCGGGGCTGGCGACGCTAAAATCCGCGATGTCATTGCCGGCGGTAAAGCAGTCATCCGTACCGGTGAGCAAAATCACACGAACCGTCGTATCCTGCTCCGCATCACGGATTGCCTCCGCCATGGCAATGTACATGGCCCGCGTCAGGGCGTTTTTCTTTTCAGGACGGTTCATGCGAATCGTCAGGATGCGATCGTTGGCAACTGTCAGTACATTTTCCGCCATAGAGCTCCTAAGAACGTGAGAACTGCCCGCAAACGCGCAGCAATTCGCGTCGTGACGAGTATATCCGCCCGCCTCACCGGAGGGACACCGTCTCTCGCAGTAATGACTATGCCCTTAGGTGCAGTGCCTTGTACGTCAGTAACGGCAGCCTTCGGAGAAAACTAAGGCTATTCTTTTGTATTGCCAACAGGAGTGTGCCCATTGAAGACTTCCCTGGCTGCCATACTTTTTTTGATTTTGAGTATTCCCCTGGCTGCACAACCGCGCGGCAGAGCGCGGTTCACGGCGGCACACCCGGACCTCCAATCCACGCTATTGGATCTCGATCGCGCCAGCGCCACCACTCTCACAGATATTTCCCATATGCACATTGAGCGATGGAAAGGCGGCTGGAAGACCGGCTTTACCACCAGCAGTTCGCACAAGAACCATGCCGAAGAGGCAGCCGGGGCGTTGCAGCGCAATCTGAAGGGCCCACTTCCTGAGATGATCCGGGCAGCTCTGGATGCGCACGGAAGCCTGGCTCCCACCTTCAAGGTATATGAAGACCTGAGTCTGGTCTGCGAAACACTCGATACTCTGCTGATGGTTACGGAAGAGTACGGCGACAAGAAAGAAGAATACGTGCCGCTGGCGATGGATTTCAACAATCTGGCACACCTTCGCCGCTCTCTGTCGTCTTACATCATGCAGCGCGCATCGGCGGCGGACAATGGAGGAACGGGCGGCAGCGCGGCTGCGTTCAACAGCTACGATTCAGCCAGCACGGGAATGCCAAGAAAGATCATCATCGATAATGACCCTCCTCCGCCCGTACGCAGGAAGACGGGCGTCAGGAAAAAAGCCAGCGTCCGGTATTCCAACCAGTACTAGCGCTCCTGCCCGCCGGCGACCTTCAGGTCGCCAATGCGCGGATGCCACATATCCAGTACGGTGGGTTCTTTGTTCACCACGGCGAGCGTATAGCGTTCACGTCCGGCATTGCTGATCAGCGTGTAGTCGATGCGCTCCACCGGGCTGTGCTCGAAGTCCACTGGATAAGGACTGTCCACATAGTAAACTTCGGCTCCCGGAGTGGCGTCACTCATGTCCTGCCCTCGCCAATGGGGCTTCATCTCATGGGCCAGGCTGATCTGCGCATTGCTGGGCGTTGCAGGTTGCGCAACCACGCTGGAAGAAAATCCGTTCAGAATGCATCCTCCCGCGCATAACCCGCGCAACTCGATGATGGAGGCGAGCGCCGTACGCAGGTTTACGTCTTTATCGAAAAAGAAATGTATCTTCTCAACGCGTATTTCCGGATGCAGGTGACCCAGTGATTCATCGCGAGCATAGGCGACCAGGATTCGTACCTCCCCGATGGGAGTTTCGCGGTAAAAAACGTCGTCCACCTTGCCGTAGGTGTCGCTGTAATAGCGCAGCTCCGCCGGATGAATGATTTTCTGGATCGCGGGGACAAAATATTCCTGTGGCTCGCCCATGCGCTTGCGCAACTCTCCCTGCCTCTCCCAGAGTACAAACTGAAATGGCTGGCCCGGGGTTGCCGCCTGATGTGCCGGCGACGTTCTGGTTCGTTTGCTGTGCGAAGGCTGTCGCGTACCGGAGAGAAGGGATGAGCTCAGGACAAGGATGATTGCGAGGAAGAAGGGCTGCATAGAGCCTCCCTGCGAAGATCAGACCCACATTTTAGAGCATTGACAACCGGCGTGGCAGGCACATGATGAGGCGCGGGCCAAAATGGCTCTGCGGCACTGGCTGCAGCGGATTTGCGCATGCTCCCGCAACGCAGGTCTCGCTTTTGTGTATTCTATTGGGCTAAGTGTTTTGGCGCCGGATGCGGTTTCCGGGGGTATGGCACCCATGGCACCCCGAGTAACCCGCCAACCGGCTACTCTCATCTAGTACCTGGGAGGAGGGGAGAATGAAAACGGCCCTTGCAACAGCCACATTGGTGTGCCTGGCGGCGATTGCAGCCATGGCTCAGCCGCGCGGCGGCCCTCAGGCACAGCCACCGGTGCAGCCGCCGGCGAACGCTCAACCTGCCCAGCCAAACATCAACCTGATCATTGAGCAGCTCCAGCGGGCCGTGCTTTCCACCAATGCGGATCTGGGCAAACTGCGCATTGAAAAGTGGAAGACTGACAGTACTCAGAGGCAACAGTTCCAGAAGATGGCGGATTCCATCCAAAGGAACGTCATCTATGCTGTTCCCGGCCTGATCAATAACGTGGAGAACAGCCATGGCGGCGTAGCCGCCACTTTCAAGCTCTATCACAACATGACCATTGTTTATGAATATCTCAGTTCCCTGACCGACGCGGCCGGGGCACTGGGAAAAAGGGAAGAATACGAACCGCTGGCAAGGGATGCGGCAGCCTTGGATGCCTCCCGGCAGAATCTTTCAACGTACATCGAAAGAACAGCGTCGCAGCTCGAAAGCAGGCGGCAGGCCCCCGTAGCCCCCCCTGCGGCAGCGCCTGCGGAATCAGCCGACCTTGCGAACCAAAAGCTGCCCAAGGGTGTACACATCGTTACGGGAAAGAACGGCGTCAGACGGATTGTGGTTGATGGCGGGCACAAGCAAAAACCCGCAAGGCACACAAAGAAAAAGACTTCGAGCGCTTCCAAGACTTCAAAGAGCGCCGCCAAGGCTTCCCCTTCACCTTCCCCCAGCCCCAAATAGCCTTCAATCATCTTCGCTGAGCAGGTTTTCTGGAACCTGCACCCTAACGCCGGGTTCTATATACCTTAAGAATTGAAGGAAGATCGTGTCTCAGCAGGAAGTTACGGCGGTTACACGATGGAATCGGGGAAAAAGTTGTCGCAGCTCCATATTCTTGGTAACGTTGAGGTGACGCCATGAGAAGAATGGCGGGAGCAGCAGCAGCAGTGGGCAATATTGCCAGCGCCATCGCAGTACGGACGGAGGAAGCCTCCATTGTCGAAGAACTGAAATCCGGTTCTGACGAGGCATACAACTGGCTGATTGCGCACTACCACCAACCGATTTACAGCCTTGTTTATCGCATCCTGACCGACCCTTCCTATGCGGCCGAACCCACCCAGGAAGTCTTCCTGAACGTCTATCGTGGCATAAGGCGTTTTAACGGATAATGCAGCCTTAAGACGTGGTTATACCGGATCGCCATCCATGAAGCC
>JBLMYN010000069.1:0-4379 GCA_050258305.1 Actinomycetota bacterium | reverse complement strand
AAGGGACTCAAACCGCCGATGGGCGCAATTGCGCCTGCAGAGGTAATCAGGCCCCACTTGATCAGTTCACGGCGGGTTACCTTGCCTTGCGAGTAGGCTTTCAGGATTTCTGCTCTATTTTTGCGTGCATTTTCTGCATCGCGGAGGCGCGCTTTCGACGCGTCCCTCGGGAGATAGATATAGCTCATTTGGCTGCGCTCCTTGGTTTTGGACTGAAGTGAGGGAAGTCCGGCGGGAAGTTCTCCCATCTTTTCTGGCACGAGAGACAAGCCCGGGGGCCTCTCCGTAGATGGCTCACTTTGCGGAAGCAAAGCCGGAAGTCTCGTAAAGGAGTGCGGTACGCTCGATTCGGAGTACCGTCAATAGAGGAAGCGAAACTCTTACGGAACCAAGCCGCGCAACAGATTACTTAGCAAGCTCTTAGAAAGCAAGGGGAAAAAGCATTAAGATTTGTAAGCTGGAAATTCGGCGCCGGGACCGGCTCACCACCATCTGAAATTCACCCAGCGCCGCACATTCTAAAGATCCGGAGCGCAGTTGTTTTAGTTAATGTCGCAGCGCGACTTTGAGCGTTAAGGAATCGTTGGCGGGCAGCGAGCATCTACATAACAGGAACTCTTTCCATGAATGGAATTAAAACAGCATTTCTACTGACGCTGCTCACGCTACTCGCCATCGGCATTGGCGACTACCTGGGAGGGCGGAGCGGTATGGTGATCGCGTTTGTGCTCGCCGCGATCATGAACTTTGTTTCCTACTTCTTTTCGGACAAGATCGCGCTGGCTGTGTACCGGGCGCAGCCGGTCACGCGCGAGCAGGCGCCGCGCGTCTATCAGGTAGTGGAGCGACTCACTGCCAAAGTGGGTTTGCCCATGCCGAAAATCTATGTCATCCCCACTGACTCTCCCAACGCCTTTGCCACTGGCCGTAATCCAAGCCACGCGGCGGTTGCGGTTACGCAGGGAATTCTGGGATTGCTGGATGACGAGGAACTTGAAGGCGTACTGGCCCACGAACTGGGGCACGTCCGCAATCGCGACATCCTGACCAGTTCCATTGCGGCGACGCTGGCAGGCGCCATCACTATTCTCGCGCGCATGTTTGCCTGGGGAGCCATGTTCGGCGGTTACGGCGGTGATAATCGCGATCGCCGCGGCGGAGGACTGGGCGCATTGGTAATGATCATTCTCGCGCCTCTCGCGGCCATGCTGATCCAACTCTGGGTATCACGCACCCGCGAGTACGAAGCTGACGCGACCGGCGCGCACTTTACCGGCAACCCTTATGCGTTGGCCCGCGCTCTGCAGAAACTGGATGCGTACTCCAGGCGCGTTCCCCTGGTGGCGTCGCCTTCAACGGCGCATCTGTTCATTATCCAGCCCATGGTAGGGGTGGATTTCGCCAGCCTGTTTTCAACGCACCCGCCGATCGCCAAGCGCATTGAGCGCTTAACGGGGATGCAGGTGGAATATCAGCGATAGGGTCGAATCGCGCAGGTGCGGAAAATGATCATCTGCTCAGACAATCGCCAGGCTCGCCCAAATCGGCAAAATTGACCGTTCGCGTCCGCGGTAATCCTGGGAATCCTTTGAATTCCCAAATTTGATGAGCGAGCCGGCCCATCAGCGGCCCGGCTTCCCGGCAAATCGTTCAACAGAAGCCGCTGCCCAGGCGCCTGCTATGCCAGCGTGTCCACCTGCTGCAGGAATCGGAGCTTCTTCTCTACCGGAAGGAACGATGCTTCAAAGCTGTTGCGTGCCATCTCGCGAAGCTGGTCTTGTGAGAATCCGAACTCCTCCACAGCGAGTTCATATTCCTTGCACAGCGACGTCTGGAACATCGCCGGGTCGTCAGTGTTCAGCGTCACCATCAGACCTTCATCAAAAAATCGTTTCAGCGGATGCTCTCCAAAATCCACGCAAGCACCGGTGCGGAGATTGCTGGAGACGCAGATTTCCACCGGCACCTGCTTGTGGGCCAGAACTTCCACCAGCTCCGGATCCTGGGCGATCGAGAGCCCGTGCCCGATCCTTTCCGCTCCAATGTTCAGCGCGCCCCAGACCGACTCCGGCCCCGTGGTTTCACCGGCGTGCGCCGTCAGGCGGAGCCCCTGGTCCGCGGCCTTCTTGTAAGGATCGCGAAACCACTCGGCCGGTCCGCGCCGCTCGTCCCCGCCGATTCCAATCCCGGCCACGTTTCGTTCACGGTACCGCGATGCCAGATCGAAGACTTCTTCTGCGGCTTCCGGACCAAAGTGCCGCACGGCGTCGAAAATCCACAGCAGTGAGATGCCGAAGTCGCGGTGGCCGCGCTCGCGGCCGCGCTCCATGCCTTCAAAAATCGGTTCGAATTCCTGGCCACGCCAGCGGATTACGCCCACGCTCACGTAGACTTCAGCGTGCATGATGTTCTGCTGGCGAAGCTTCTGCATCAGCCGGTAAGTGATCAGCTCGTAATCTTCAGGCGCGCGCAGCCGCTCGGTCACGGATTTGAACGCCAGCATAAAGCCGTTGAAATCTTTATAGGAGTACAGCCGGCGCACCTCGTCTTCGCTGAGCACGTCGCCGCTGCCGCGCACGTCGTAGCGGTTGTTTTCTGTAGGCAAGGGCGTGTTGTGGCGACGGCTCAACTCTGCCAGCGTTCCCGGCTCAACACTGCCTTCCAGGTGCAGATGTAGTTCCGCCTTGGGCAGAGACTGTATGAAGGAACGCCCCATTCTCATCCCCGTCTTGCAGCAAGGTTGTTTCCCGCGAACTCGCTGTGCTTGCGACTGTAGAGGAAATAGATCACCAGCCCAATTGCCAGCCAGGCGAAGAACCGGAACCAGGTGATGACCAGCAGTCCGGCCATCAGCGACACGCAGAGCACCACGGAAATAATCGGAAACAGCGGAACAAACGGCACCTTGAATCCGCGTGGCCGCTCCGGTTGCGAGCGGCGCAGGAACAGCACGCCCAGAGAAACCAGGACGAATGCAAACAGGGTGCCGATGTTGGAAAGATCAGCCGCCTCGCTGATGCTGAAGATTCCGGCGGGAATTCCCACCGCGGCGCCGGCAATCCAGGTGGACCAGTGCGGAGTTTTGAATTTGGGATGAACGGCAGAGAACAGTTTGGGCAGCAGCCCGTCGCGCGACATGGCAAACCAGATTCTCGTTTGCCCGTACTGAAACACCAGCAGGGAGGAAATCATTCCCATCAGCGCGCCAATGACAATCACCGCCTGGAACCACTTGTTGGCGCCGAGGTATGAGAGCGCGTAGGCAACGGGCGCGCTGGCTGCGTCGGGATTGCTGCCGTTGAAGGTGCTGTATTTCATCATGGCCAGCAGCACCAGCGCCACGCCGATGTAAAGCACGGTGCACACGATCAGCGAGGCAATGATGCCGAAGGGAATGTCCTTCTGCGGATTCTTTGCCTCTTCCGCCGCTGTGGACACCGAATCGAAGCCTATGTAGGTAAAAAATATGATGGCGCCGCCGGAGATGATCCCGGCAAAACCCGAGGGCGCAAACGGATGCAGGTTGGTTCCGCTGGCGAGCATGCCGCCCACCACCAGGAATGTCAAAATGGCGCCAATCTTGATGACCACCATGATGTTGTTGGCTTCCGCCGACTCGCGGATCCCCCACACCAGCAGCACCGTCAGCACGAACACCACGAGGAAGGCGGGTATGTTGAAGTACGAGCCGGTAAATCCGTTATCGATCACCGGCGTCGATAGCTTGTCCGGGAGGGCCAGCCCCAGTGCGCCTAGTTCCGCTTTGAGATAGCCGCCGAACCCGATGGCCACGGCCACGTTGCTCACCGCGTACTCAAGAATCAGGTCCCAGCCAATGATCCAGGCAATCAGCTCGCCCAGCGTCGCATACGAATAGGTGTACGCGCTGCCGGCAATCGGAATCATGGACGCCAGCTCGGCATAACAAAGTCCGGCAAAGCTGCACGCCACTGCGACCAGCAGAAAGGAAATCGCAATCGCCGGACCGGCCGGCGGCCTTCCGTGCATCAGCACGCCGGAAAGATTGCCGTGCTGAAACAGGTTCTCAAATACGTCGAGCACCTGGGCATGCCAGATCGAAGGCACCTGGAAGTTTTCCCCGGCGGCGGCCGTTCCGGTAAGCACAAAAATGCCTGATCCGATGATCGCGCCGATGCCGAGCGCCGTGAGCGACCACGGCCCCAGCGTCTTCTTCAGCCGGTGTTCCGGCTCTTCTGATTCTGCAATCAGTTTGTCAATGGATTTCTTTGCGAACAGTTGGCTGGCCAGAAGCGCCTCCCAGAAATAAATTAAACGCCTGTCATTCTGAGCGAACCGGAGCGACCGCAGGGAGCGAGCGCGAGTCGAAGTTGAGCCGCTTTGCGGGCGTCTGAGCCCGC
>JBLMYN010000068.1:0-4205 GCA_050258305.1 Actinomycetota bacterium | reverse complement strand
CTTGGGCGTTGTCTTTGTTAAGTCCTGCTCGATGATTCCCCTGTATGCCTCGACCAAGAGATTGTGAAGAATGATCCTGCGCTCTGCCTTCTTTTCAATTAGATCGTGAAGTACTCGCGTTGGGCGATCACCAGCATCAAGCAGGCCCAAAAAACGGAGGGCCATGATGATCTGAGTTTGGACGACATATGATTGCGTTCGCCAAATTGTTCGATCAATCTGCTTAGGAATGCCATGTTCCAATGCTTCGATTGCACTCAAGAACGTTTTGAATGGCAGATAAGCGGCTGCATTCTTCGATGCCTGGGCCTGAGATTCTTGGATTTCCACTTTTACCCTAGGCAGGTTTGCCATAAGAATCACCTCTGTTTGCCACGCAACAATATTACCACCGATTTACCGTAGTAAAGAGATTATTTTTTTAGCTCTGGCCGAAGTTTGATAATCTTTGTCTTATTGTAGGCCAAATGGCTGTAAAACAAAGACTTATTGTATCGTGCGATAAAGATGTTTATCGCGAGCGGCAGGCTCGTCGCTGTGGGAAATGGTCTCTTCGTCCTTTGCAAGGCTGAGGAATTTGAGGTCGCACAACGCGAACAGCGAACAGGACGACCATGTCCGACACGCAGCGGATCTGCACAACTCCCCGCAGCCGCTCAGAACAGCATCGAAAAGCGGGTAAAAATGGCCTTGACATTTTATTATACATGTGTAATTGTTACTATCGAGACTATATGGTAGTCGATTACCTGAGAGTAATACGAGATTCCCGAGAGGAGCTGAAGCTCTTCCTCAAGGAACGGGACGCGGTGGATGCGCGCATACGGCAGATTGTGATTGCCCTGCGTTCCCTGGCCCGTCTGCTGCCCAGCGAAGCCGACCGCCAGCAGTTGCTGGAAGAGCTCAAGGCCGTCCGGCGCAAGGAGCCGACCCTCACCGAAGCCATCACAGAAGTCCTGCAGCGGGCAGAAGAGCCCATGAGCGGCGCCCAGATACGGGAACGCCTGGAGGACAACGGCTTTGACATGGGTGAGTATTCCCAGCCTTTGGGGACGGTTCTGACCACGCTGAACCGCATGGTCGCCGGCGGACGGGTGAAGCGGGGCATGAACCGGGAGAAGACCGTCACCTATCGATGGTCGGACGAGAGAGGCGGGGAGCCGAAGAAGAAATAGGGCCTGGGATCGACTGGGATCAATTTGGGATCGACCCGGCTAAGTCCTTTAGACATTGGGATCGTCGGGGAGGGGCGGGGGCATCGCCCAAAAGTCGCACGTGAGGTCCGGGGATCGCGCGTAGTCGGGACACGGGCAGGTTGACTTGCAGGATTGCGTGATCGCGGTTTCCGTGCGGTGAGCAAGGAAGGAAAGGATTAGGAAATCATGGGCCACTGGATCATTGATGGGAAAACATACAACGAGGAAGAGTACGCGGAGTATAAGCGCCAGGAAAAACTCCGCGCGCAGGCAGAACGGCAGGCGCAATGGGAGGAGCTGCAACGGGCGCAGGCCGAGGCGGACCGGCTGGTAAAAGAGCTCAGCGACGCTTATTTTGTCTGCGAGAAGTTCATCCGCGAACATCCTGAGCTGTGCCGCCATGTAACCACCGAGCAGGAGCGCGACGAAGAAATTTACCAGAAGCTGCTCAAGAACCTGGAATACGCTGACGCCGTGCCGCGGTGCGAGTACGTGCTTCCGCAGGGCACGCAGTGCAAGTGCCCGCAAATGCGCGGGGAGAGATTCTGTTACGCGCATAACCGGTGGCGGCGGCTGGAACCACAGAACCTGGACCTCAGGTCGATTGAAGACGCCAACGGGATTCAGCAAAACCTGATGGCGGTGATGCAGGCGCTGGTGGATGACCGTATCACGGAGAAGAGGGCCGCAGCGCTGCTGTATGGCCACCAGATCGCGGCCAACAATGTGCGCCTCACAACCTTCACTGAGGCCGTAGAGGGCATACTGGTCGAATTGGAACCGCAGAAAAGGCCTGTCGCGTCGGTGCTTCTGTCGGGCGAAAAAGAGAGTGAGACTGCGTAGTCCGGACCATGGAAAGCCTTACCCTGTTGCGCCGGATTACCGCAGAGCGAAACCCAGCTGCGGCCAGAATGTTTTTGGGAATAATGTGGCTGCGGTGTTCGAATTTTAAGAGTTATCGCTTATGCTGAGCAGTACACATTCCGTTCCCCTTATTAATTAGTTTTTATGTCAGCTCCATCGACTCCAGCCGGCCCGCCGTTCAAAGTTCGCATGCGGCTGCTGCCCACACTCAAACGCGGCGAGATGTGGCGGTACTTTGGCCCGGCATTTGTCGCCAGCGTGGCCTACGTGGATCCCGGCAATTTTGCCAGCAACTTTGAGGGCGGAGCCCACTTCGGATACACGCTGCTCTGGGTGCTGCTGTGGTCGAACGCCATGGCCATCCTGATTCAGTACCTCTCCGCCAAGCTGGGGATCGCCACCGGAAAGACCCTGCCGCAGAACTGCCGCGATTATTTTCATCCAAAAATCAACTTCGGGCTCTGGGTGGCGGCAGAACTGGCGGCCCTGGCGACGGACCTGGCGGAGTTCCTTGGCGCGGCGCTGGGCTTTTACCTGCTCTTTGGGATTCCCCTGCTCCCGGCCGCGTTCATCACTGCCGTGGTGGTGTTTCTGATGCTGGCAGTGGAGTTGTACGGGTTTCGACGGCTGGAGCAACTGATCATGGTGTTTGTTTTTGCCATTGCCAGTTGCTACGCCTTTGAGATGTTCATGGTGCACCCGGACTGGGGCGCGGTGATCCATGGCGTGATCGTGCCGCACATCAACTCCAAAAGCATTTATGTGGCCGTGAGCATGCTTGGCGCCACGGTGATGCCGCACGTGATTTACCTTCATTCCGCCCTGGTGCAACACCGCGTGAGGGAAGATTCGCAGCACTGCCCCACCAATCAGTGGCTGCTGACCATGCGGCACCTGCGCTTTGAACTGTTTGACGTGCTGGCCGCCATGAACGGCGCCTGGTTCATCAACTCGGCCATGATCGTGATGGCTGCGGCGGTATGGTTCAGCACGGGCACGCCTTTTACCTTTGACGAGGCGCATCTTACGCTGGCGCCGCTTCTGCCCCGCGTGTCCAGCATAGCGTTTGCGCTGGCCCTGCTGTTCTCCGGGCTGTCTTCGTCCACGGTGGGCACCATGGCCGGCCAGGTCATTATTGAGGGCTTTCTCGATATCAAATTCAGCGTGTTTCTGCGCCGGCTGATTACCATTATCCCCGCCGTCGTGGTGATTGCGCTCAAACTCGACCCCCTGCAGATTTTGGTACTATCTCAAGTGGCGCTGAGCTTTGCCATTCCGTTCGCGCTGGTGCCTCTGGTGATGCTGACCCGCGATCGGTCAGTCATGGGAGACATGGTCAACAACCGGCGCACGAACCTGATGGCCTATGTGGTCACTGGAATTATCGTGGCTTTGAACCTTCTGCTGTTGTACCGCACCGTGGGCGGCGAGTTCTAGGCCGCATTCCTGCGCAGGCAAGATTCCGGGGAGCGTTTCCCGGCGCAAGCGAATCCAAGAGAGAGGTGGTCATTATGAATAATTCATTTGGCAGCCGTTCCAGGTTGCGCGTGGGCGCTCAGGAATACGAAATCCATCGCCTGGATGCCCTCGAAAAAATCAATTGCAAGCCGGCGCGGCTCCCTTTCTCCTTGCGCATTCTTCTTGAGAACCTGTTACGCACCGAAAACGGACGCTCGGTGACTGCGGACGACATTCGCTTTCTGGCTGACTGGAAGCCCCAGGCCATCCCGGACAAGGAGATCTCGTTTACTCCGGCGCGCGTGCTGATGCAGGACTTTACCGGAGTGCCCGCGGTGGTGGATCTGGCCGCCATGCGCGATGCCATGAAGACCATGGGCGGCGACGCCAACCTGATCAACCCTCTGCAGCCCGCTGAACTTGTCATCGACCATTCCGTGCAGGTGGATGAATTCGCCAGCCCCAATGCTTTCGCCGTGAACGCCCGCCTGGAATTCGAACGCAACCAGGAGCGTTATGCCTTCCTGCGCTGGGGACAATCAGCCTTCCACAATTTCAAGGCTGTTCCGCCCGACATGGGCATTGTGCACCAGGTAAACCTGGAGTACCTGGCGCGCGTAGTCTTCGCGCAGAAGACTGACGGCGGCATGCAGGCTTATCCGGACACGCTCGTCGGCACCGATTCGC
>JBLMYN010000067.1:0-8232 GCA_050258305.1 Actinomycetota bacterium | reverse complement strand
GGATGAGAGGATCGCCGGACTTGAGGGCCGCGATTTTACTTTCGTCATTGTCAACACTGGTCACCTCGTGTCCCAATTCGGCAAAGCATGCCGCCGCCACCAGGCCGACGTACCCGCAGCCTACGACCGAAATCCGAATGCCCGATTCCCGCATAGCCTTCTTTTATCTTCGTTTCAGAGCTTGACGAATAAATGTAACAGATTATGCACCTGGTGCCATTACCAGGTGCAGCAAAGGTGTAAATTCTGTATCTCGTGCGTTATGAGCGGCTGCCGGCCGCAGGTTCGGGACTGCTTCTGGCGGGCGCATCAACGGACGAACCCAGCACTGTCGCGGTGAATTGGGGAAGACGGGCGCCCTGGGAATAAAGCTCTTGCGTGCGCCGGCGCACCTCGGCTGGTGCGTACGCGGGCAGCCGTTCGGAAAGATATGCTTCGATCAGGTCGGCGATGGCGTCCTCATCGGCTGACCTGGCCAGCCACTGGCTCTCAAAGTTGGAGATTACCTCCGGGATGGCGGCAACTGGCGTTGCCAGCACGGGACGGCCACAGGCCAGAGCTTCCAGGGCGATCAGGCCAAAGCATTCCAGGCCCGCTGTGGGCAGTACGAAAGCGTCGCATGCTCCGTACATTAGGGGAAGGTCGGCATCCGGCACGCGCCCCAGAAAGCGAATGGAACCCGTGAGGTTCAGCGCCTGCACCAGTTGCTCCAGTTCCTGGCGAAGCGGCCCGGCGCCGCCGATGATGAGCTGAAAGTTCCGGCCGCGATCGCGGAGAATGGCTGCTGCCCGCACCAGCCGATCGAGTCCCATGCGTGGCACCAGCCGGCGCAGGGTAAACAATACCGGGACATCCTGAGGCCAGCCGAGAGCGCGCTTGGCAGCATCGCGGTCGCGGATGATTTGAAAGCGATTCAGATCGACCCAGCCGGGAATGACCTGCACTCGGTTGCCCAACTCCGCGCCATGGATGCGGATCATCTGCTCGCGGGTGAATTCGGAAAGCGCTGTGAGGGCCACGGATCGTTGCAGGCACTGGCGCTCCATGCGCTTCAGCAAGGGCAGGCCGAGGAACCGGCGCACGCCGTCTTTCAGAGTGCCGCTGCTCCAGCCGATATCCATTTCCATCGTGCTGGGAGAGTGGATGGTGAAAACGGCGCGAGCGTGGCGGCCAAAGAGCTCAAGCGCGGGCAGATAAGGGAGTACCGCATGCCCATGAACAATGTCCACGCGATCCCTGATGTGCCTGCGAAGCACTTCACGCGCAGCATTCTGGTGCGCTGAAGCGCGGCGGGGATCGGCGGCATGAAAGTCGCGCAGCCGGTAGCGCAGCAGGCAGATGCTGCCCCGGTGTTCCACTTCAGGAGCATCTGTATGTGTGCCATCCGCTACCGTTGTTACCTGGTGGCCTGCTGCCGCAAGGTATAGCGCTTCATCCCAGCTGATTCTGGGTGCGCCACCGGGGCGGTCAGGATAATGGTCAAGATTGGTGATGAGGATGTGCAAGTGTTATTTGCATAGTTTCGCCTGCAGCGCACGAGAAATGCAAACGCGGGCCGAGCAGTTTTCCGGGAGGCTGTGGCCGCACCCTCTTCAGGGCAAAGAAGATACTAGACTTTCGGTTCTTCCCCGGTCCGTCCTTGCCAGCAGACAATAAGGAAATTCTTAAAATTTGTTGACTCTGCATCCCGAGTTGGCGTATTTTTCCAGCGCTCCTGATTGTGTCCGGCTCCAGGCCGCCGCTTTCGGGACTGCGCAAAACCGTTCATCCTGCCCGTTCACTATTGGCAGACAAGCCTGAATCGTCTGCAGTACGGCCGAGTAAGTGAAAAAACCTTCCCGTCCACTGTTGGCAGACAGGTCTCATTTCGTCTGCAGTACGGCTGAGTTCTAGCTGACCCAAAAAATCTGAAGAGACATTTGGAGGAACTCGCAATGACGAGGCGGAAACTTCCCTTTTTTACGCTCACGCTCACAGTATTGCTCTTTGCCGGAATGGCATTTGCTCAGAGTGATCCCGGAGTGCGTTCGTGCACAACCTGCGCAGGCGGGCCACTGCCTTCAGTAGGCGCAGACAATCCCGCAGGCAGCCTGGCGTTCTTCAACGACGCGAAGGACACTTTCCAGGAAGTCGATTCGGTATCCGGCGCCATTGAAGCCGGAACCGGGCTTGGCCCGCGCTTCAATTCCAGAAGTTGCGCATTTTGCCATGCCCAGCCCGCACCGGGCGGAAGCGCTCCGGCTATCAACCCGCAGGTGACTGACGCGACAGCCGATGGCGCCCACAACACGATTCCTTCGTTTATCAGCTCCACGGGGCCGGTGCGCGAAGTGCGCTTTCCGTTCTTCTTTGACCAGTTCGGGAACCCGGATACGTCAAATCCCAACGGTGGCGTTGAAGACCTGTACACCATCACAGGCCGTACGGATGCCGGGTCGTGCAACCTCCCCCAACCCAGCTTCGCCATCGCGCAGCGGACAGGCAACATCATTTTCCGCATTCCCACGCCGACTTTTGGCGAGGGCCTGATGGAGAACATTGATGATTCCACCCTGCTCGCCAATGCGGCAGCCAACTCCGGCTCGTTTGGAACCAGCGGAGCGTTCAACCACAACGGCAACGACGGCACCATCAGCCGCTTCGGCTGGAAGGCCCAGAATAAGTCGCTCATGATCTTCGCCGGAGAGGCTTACAACGTGGAGCAGGGCGTGAGCAACGAGAACTTCCAGAACGAGCGTCCGCTGCCCGGGGAAGATTCCTTCGGAAGCGGCCTGCCCGCGAACTGCCGGCTGAACGGCACGCCGGAAGACCACACCAACTTCAATACGGACAATCTGGGAACCTCGAGCGACGTTGTGAAGTTCGCAATTTTCATGCGGCTGAGCGCGCCACCTACGCCCTCCACCACCACGCCCGGCGGTTCGACATCCATCAACGATGGCCGCAAGTTGTTCAGCGCAATTGGCTGCGCTGCCTGCCACACGCCATCGCTCACGACGGCGGCATCTTCAGAGACGCCGGCTCTCAGCAATGTGACCGCGAACCTGTACAGCGACCTTGAGGTCCATCACATGGGCACTGGCCTGAATGACAACGTCAGCCAGGGCGGCGCCGGTGGCGATCAGTTCCGCAGCTCTCCGCTGTGGGGGCTCGGCCAGCGCCTGTTCTTCCTGCATGACGGCCGGACCAGCAACCTGATCTCCGCCATTCTGCAGCACGCCAGCAACGGCTCGGAAGCCAACAACGTGATCGCGAATTACAGGTCGCTTACATCCTGGCAGAAGCAGGATCTGTTGAACTTCCTGCGTTCGTTGTAACGCACGACTGAATCCGGGCGGGGCATCCCGCTGTCTCGCCCGGTTTAGCCCCGCTTTTTTCAGCTTTTCCCAAAATGGGAAATTCTGAAAATCCAGCGGTTTTTGTTCAGCGGAGCTTATATCGTAATGAGAACTATTGTGAGTTCCTGGTTTTTGTGCGCCGTTATGCCGGATTCGCCAGCTGCAGGTTGTCAAAGCTGAATGGAGTTTCAGTGAATCTTGTTGACTCTGAATTCAGAGTTGCTGTAACTTCCACGCGCCTGCAACTTTGCGCTTCCGGTTCCGGCGATGTTTGTGTTTCGGTCGGAGAGCAAAGGCACCTTTCATCCCGTTCACTTCTGGCAGACACGCCACATTTAGTCTGCAGTGCGGCTGAATTCCATTGAAGTCCCGACACTCACGAAAAAACAACACAAAATCTAGGAGGAACTCCCATAATGATGAGTCGGAAAATTGCCGTCTTCATGACTTTTCTGGCGCTGCTTTTCCTCGCCGGAATGGCGTCCGCCCAGGTGGACCCTGGTGTGCGGTCCTGCGACAGTTGCGCCGGTGGACCGCTCCCGTCGGTTGCCGCAAACAATCCTGCAGGCATTCTGTCCTTCTTCAACGATGCCCAGAGCGTGTTCAATACCACGCTCTCGGTTTCGGGTACCATCGAACCGGGTTCCGGTCTTGGCCCGCGGTTCAACTCCAGGAACTGCGCTTCCTGCCATGCCCAGCCTGCGATTGGCGGAAGCGGAGCAGCCAGCAATCCCCAGGTCGTTGACGCCAATGCCGACGGCGCCACCAATATTATTCCGTCGTTTATCACCGCGGATGGCCCTACGCGGGAAGCGCGCTTCCCGTTCTTCTTCGATCAGTTCGGCAACCCGGTGACATCTGCTCCCAATGGCGGCGTGGAAGACCTGTTCACGATTACGGGACGCAGCGATGCCGGGACCTGCAACCTTCCGCAGCCCAGCTTCGCTATCGCGCAGCAGACAGGCAATATCATTTTCCGCACTCCCACGCCTGTATTCGGTGCGGGACTGGTTGAGAACGTTGATGAGTCCACTCTGCTTGCCAACGCCGCCGCCAATGCCGGCGCTTTTGGCACCAGCGGCGCCTTCAATCACAATGGCAATGACGGCACCATCAGCAGGTTTGGATGGAAGGCGCAGAATAAATCCATGCTGGTCTTTGCCGGTGAAGCGTCGAACGCCGAAATGGGCATCAGCAACGAAGCATTCACGCAGGAGCGTCCGCTGCCGGGAGAAGACCAGCTCGGAAGCGGTCTGCCCGCCAATTGCAGGATCAATCCCACGCCCGAAGACCACACCGGCTTCAGCGCTGACGCCTCAACCAGCAACAGCAGGATTATCAAGTTTGCCGGGTTCATGCGCCTGACGGCTGCGCCCACTCCTTCCACCACCACGCCAGGCGGCTCCACCTCCATCAGCAACGGCCGTTTCCTGTTCAGCGCGATCGGCTGCGCTGCCTGCCATACCCCGACGCTCAAGACGAGTGCATCCTCCATTACGCCGAGCCTGAGTAACGCCGAGATACACCCGTTCAGTGATTTCGAGGTCCATCACATGGGCACCCGGCTTAACGACAACGTCAGCCAGGGCGGCGCCGGTGGCGACCAGTTCCGCAGCGCTCCACTCTGGGGCGTGGGCCAGCGTATCTTCTTCCTGCACGATGGCAGGACGAAGAACCTGATTTCGGCCATTCTCCAGCATGCCAGCAACGGCTCGGAAGCCAACGGCGTGATTGCGAATTTCCTTTCACTATCACCCAGCCAGCAGCAGAACCTGCTGAACTTCCTGCGTTCGCTGTAAACCGCAATTGAGCAAGGGCGGGACGTCAATCGTCCCGCCCTTTACGACCGGCAAAATGTTGTCCAGGGCGTTGCAGAAGGGACTTTTATATGTATATGCGCGATCGATTCACTGCAATTTTGACTGTTTTGATAATCGCCAGTTGCACACCGCTGTTCGCGCAAGTCAGCGTGCCGCAAACTCCGGCGCCATCCGGAGGCGACTTTGCCGTGCCCAATCCGGCCGCCAAAAAGATTCCCACTGACGTGATCCTCGTCAAAGGCGCTGTGCCGTCCTCCAGTGATTCGGCCGTTCCGGCTCCTGAGGGAGGCGCCATTACTGAGCGCCTTTACACGAACCAATATTTCGGCATCAAGTATCCTCTGCCCCCTGGTTTCATCGAGAAGTACTCCGGGCCGCCGCCCTCTGACGGCGGATATTACGTACTGGCGGAATTGGAGCCGAAGCCGAAATTTCAATCTGCCGCGCCGGGTTCCGTGCTGGTATCGGCGCAGGACCTGTTTTTCGGGCTTGTTCCGGCCGATAGCGTTCTGTCCCTGGTTGATTTCAGGCGTGACAAGCTCGGCCCTTACTTCAAGATCGAGCGCCAGCCCACGGAAGTGAAACTAGGCGATCACTCTTTCATAAGATTTGATTACATGTCTCCGGTGGCCGGATTGCACTGGTATACCCTCAGCACTGAGCTCCGCTGCCATGCGGTGCAGTTTCAGTTCACCAGCCGCGATCCGCAATTGGCGGAGATCATGGTCCAGCAACTGGCCCACGCCACACTCGGAGATACGTCCGCGCCCGCCCCGGTCTGCATCAAGAATTACGCCAGCGGTGACAATGTGCTGCAGAAGGTGAATCCCGTATTTACAGACAGGAAGTTCAATCGCATTCCGGTCCGCATCATCATCGACAAGTACGGGAAGGTGAAATATGTACACGTGATCAGCGCCTTTCCTGACCAGACCAGGGCCATTACCGACGCGTTGCTGCGCTGGGAGTTCAGGCCTTACCGCATCAACGGGAAAGCAGTGGAAGTGGAGACAGGAATCCTGTTCGGCAGCCAGCCAATGCGGCCAGGGACGGCGGCCGCACGCTCCGCGCAGGTCGCGGACTAGCGAAGTTGCGTCTATCGAGGTGTCCGCGTTTTCCTCGGTCGAGGACCATACTTGACCGCAATCATTCCATTCGTCTATAAATCTCGTCACCCCTGAGATGAAAGGGGAGCAGCAGGATGCTCGGGAAAGCGGTGTGAGTCCGCTACTGCCCCGCAACTGTGAGCGACAGTTCTTTGATGGCTCGGCACACGCCACTGCCCGCAAGGGTGGGAAGGCGCCGCAGCCAGGTCGCGAGTCAGGAGACCGGTCCTAGCTGCAGATGTTCAATGCCTCTTCCGAGGGGAAGGAGAGTCCATCATGCGGCATTACTTCACTGGCACGCATTCGCGTGCTCTCCATACTGCATTTCTCGCGTTCCTTCTTCTGTTTTCCATTTCAGCCTTTGCCGCGCCGGCCGCCACCATTTACGGCACCGTCAGAGACCAACAGGGCGCCGTGATCGCCAATGCCACGGTGGATCTGATGCAGGCTGGAAGGAAAGTGGCGTCTGTGGTCACTGATTCGTCAGGGGACTATCGTTTCCCGCATCTTGCCATCGGAACATATCAGGTGCACGCCACCGCGCCGGGTTTTTCTGCCCGGCAGAGCGAGCAGATATCTCTGAGCCTTAACTCATCTCCCATGATCGATTTTGTGCTGCCGGTCGGCGCCGTCGCTGACCAGATCGTCGTCACGGCGACAGGAACACCCATTCCCGAGTCCCAGGTTGGAGCGTCAGTGTCCGTGATTTCCCGTGACCGGTTTCAGGACCGTATGGATATTCTGGAACCGCTTGAGCAGGTTCCCGGGGTGCAGGTGCTGCAGAGCGGCCAGCGTGGCGCGGCGACGTCGATTTTCATTCGTGGCGGGAACAGCAACGCTAACAAGGTCGTGCTCGATGGCGTGCCGCTGAACGATATCGGCGGAGTCGTGAACTTCGGGAACATCGCGACTACGGGCATTCAGGAATTTGAGGTGCTGCGCGGGCCCAACAGCGTTCTGTATGGGCCGGATGCGATGGCCGGTGTTGTGAGCCTTACCACCAGACGTGGAACCACAGCAACGCCCGAACTTTCCTACGCGTTCGATGCCGGAAATTTCTCCACCCGCCGCAATGATGGCTCGCTCTCCGGAGTTTTTCACCGCCTGGACTACCTTGGCGAGATCTCACGCAGTGACACAAACAACAGTGTGCCGAACAGCCGCTACCATGACGGAACGTACGTCGCCAATCTCGGACTGGCTTTGACCCCCACCACCCAGCTTCGCTTTACGGGGCATTACATTACCGCCGCGCTCGGCCAGCCCAATGCGATTCAGTTCTTCGGCATCGCCGACGATTCGTTTGAAAAAGATCAGGACGCGTTCATAGGAGTGACGCTGCAGAACCAGACCACCGAGCGCTGGCACAACCTGATTCGATATGGCGCCGCACGGCTGCGCCTTCAGGACGTGAATCCAACGCCCACAGGTGCTCCCTTCGACAATGGCTTTGGCGCGGGTATCAATTTCCTCGGATTGCCTGTCACCATTCGCGGCGCAAACGGTTTCAGCGTGACCGGACAGGCGATTCTCGACTTCGCCGGCACTTATCCTATCGAGACCAGCAGTTCCAGCAAACGCGATTCGGTCTACTTCCAGTCGGATTACAGCTTCAACTCGCGCCTGACCGGGCTGGTTGCTTTCCGCTTTGAAAACGAACGCGGGTTTACCGTGGCGTTTGGCAGCAGCACTCCGGCCGACCGCGACAATTTCAGCTATATCACGGAACTGCATGGAAATTTCGGCCGCGCGCATCTCACGCTGGGAGGCAGCCTGGAGCGGAACGCCGTCTTCGGCACTGCGGCGATTCCGCGCGGCTCTCTTGCCTTCTATCTCGTGCGTCCCCGTTCATCGGGACGATTCGCAGGCACGCGGCTGAACGTAAATTTCGGACAGGGCATCCGTGAGCCCTCCATTTTTGAAAGCAACTCGTCACTCTTTGATCTGCTCTCGCAGGGTGGAGTGCCC